>DATHGO010000139.1:0-2013 GCA_035317585.1 Gemmatimonadaceae bacterium
TTCCGCATCTGACGAAACGTTTCCGGTCCGTAGGTCGCGGGATCCCTGAAGGCGCGACCGATATCGCGGACGAAGTATCCCCACTTCCCGACTTTACGGAAAGGCCGGAGTGGATCCTTGATCAAGTTCTGACGCGCGCGAAGAGGATGACTCCCACAGCGCCGAATATGATGCTTGGCAGCCACGCTGCCAGGTCGCCGGGTATCATTCCCTTGCTGCCGATGCCCTTGGTGAGCTGGATCAGCATCAGGAAAATCACCGTCGTTGCCAGACTGAGTCCGATTCCGTATGCCGCGCCACCCCGTTGCGTGCTCGTCGCGAGCGGCGCGCCGAACAGGAGAATCACGATGCACGTGACGGGAATCGCGATCTTGAGCATCCGCTCCACCCTCAGCTCATTCACTTCCGCTCCTGATCGCTCCATCGACGTGATGAAGCGCCCCAGCTCCTGAAAGCCCATGTCCGTCGGCGCCTTCTGCGCCAGCGTCAGCTGCTTCGGCGGCTCGGTGAAATGACGGTCGACCAGCGAGTCGAAGCTGAAGGTCATGTTGTGGAGAGTGTCGGGGATAACGTGCATGGCTCCGCGTTGCAGCACCCAACCCTTCGACGGTTTGTATCGCGCGTTGCTGGCGGTGATGACGTACGACGGATAAGCGGGGCCATTGCCCTTTCGCTCGATCACCATTCCCTCGATCGACGGCTCGATGAGATGCAGAGCGCCGATCTTGTAGACACGTCCACCGTCGGCAGCGTACGCGAAGTTGTAGCGATCGTTGCCGATGTTGACGCGGTTCGCGTCGAGAATGTCCGAACGCTTCTTGTTCGTGATCGGCGCGAGCTCGCCGAGAATCAGACCGAGCACGGTCGCTATGACTGCACCAGCGAAGATGGGAGCGATGAGTCGGTAGAAGCTGATTCCGGACGCCTTTGCGGCGGTGATCTCCGAATGGCGCGTCAACGATCCGATTGCGAACACCGTCGCGAACAGAACTGCCGCCGGTAGTACCATGAACATCGAGTCTGGAAGCCAGTACAGGTAGCTGAGCGCGATGCGCCCAACCGACAGGTGCTGCCCAAGATACTTATCGAGGTTGTCTGTGAGGTCGATGATGATGAGCAGGATCGGAAAGCCGAGCGCCGTCGCCACGAAGATGTTCCAGAACTCTATGAAGACGTAGCGGTCGAGCGCCCGCACCATTCTCCTCAAGCGACGAGTCTCTCGCGCTGCTCCCGACGCTTCTTCCATCCGAACTTCGACCGGATCGATCCTTTTATCCCGGTGATCATCTCCCTCATGTCACCGCCGCGGGCGGTGGTGCCCTCCTGACCCATCTTGAGCAGCATCCACAAGGCCACCAGAGAGAAAAGGACGTTCGCCATCCACATCGATACCACCGCCGGCATGAGTCCGCGCTTCGCGATCGACTCGCCGGCGATCAGGCACACGTAATAGAGGGCGAACACGAACAGACTGACCCCGATCGTGAGACCCACGCCACCGCGCGGAAATCGCAGCGCGATTGGGGCGCCAAGAAGGACGAAGACGAAGCAGGCGACGGCCAGCGCGAACTTTTTGTGGATCTCAACCCCATAGGAGTTCATGAGGGTTGCGGTGTCCTGAAGCCTGATTCTCGACACTTCGACGGCGGCCAGATCGGACGAGTTGGGCGGCGGTCCCTGCGCAAGAGTCTGTTTCAGGTTGAGCGTCGGCGCTGCTGCTCCCCTGGACGTTGGCGGCGGAAGCGTCGCTGATGGTGCTCCCTGTCTGGTACCCGGCGGGAGAACAGCCGGGGTCGATGAAGCGCTCTGCGACGTCGACGACGCGCTTTGCTTCACCTTTACTGTTGGCGTCGTCGATACACCCTGTGCCTGCGCTTCCTTCGGTTTGAAGAGCGCCATGGCGTTGCAGTACAACCGGCCGAGCCCGATGTCCCATGGTGCGCTGGTGTCAGTGTTGAGCACGTCAGCGCTCAGCTTCGCCTTCGATTTCTTGAGCGCGGCGAGCTTCGTCTC
>DATHGO010000140.1:0-3475 GCA_035317585.1 Gemmatimonadaceae bacterium
GATCGGGTGGACACCTCTGATCAGGCTGAATCACGTCACTCGTGGAATTAGAACTCCGGTCTACGCGAAGGCTGAGTTCTTCAACCCCGGTGGATCAGTCAAGGATCGGATAGGGCTTCCGATCATCGAGCGTGCGGAGAAAGAAGGAAGGCTCAAGCCTGGCGGAACCATCGTCGAGGGTACGAGCGGAAACACGGGTGTGGGTCTCGCAATCGCTGCAGCTCTACGCGGATACAAGTGCATCTTCACGATGCCCGACAAAATGTCGCAGGAGAAAGTGCGGCTCCTGAAAGCGTTTGGCGCCGAGGTAATCGTCACCCCGACCGCCGTACCCCCCGATCATCCCGATAACTACGTGATGATGGCAAAGCGAATCGCGGCTGAGACACCCAATGCGATTCTTGCCGATCAGTTCTACAACGACGCAAATCCAGAAGCTCACTACGCGACCACCGGCCCCGAGCTGTGGGAGCAGACATCCGGAAAGATCACGCACTTCGTCGGCTCCGCCGGAACTGGTGGGACGCTTACTGGCGTCGGCCGCTACCTCAAGGAGAGGAACAAGAAGGTCAAGGTGATCGCAGGGGATCCCGCCGGCTCTATACTGGCTGAGTACTGGCGCAGCAAAGGAAAGAACAGAATCGAGGGGACACCCTACAAAGTCGAAGGAATCGGGCAGGACAAACTTCCGGGAACGCTCGACCTGAGCTTGATCGACGAGTACCACACCGTCAGCGACAAGGAATCATTCGCGATGGCGAGGCGGCTGACTCGAGAAGAGGGATTGTTCGTCGGCGGATCATCTGGGCTCATCACCTCGATCGCGCTCCAGGTCGCCCGCGAGGTGGACGATCCGAATGCAATGGTAGTGACGATCCTGTGCGATACAGGCGAGCGCTATCTATCGAAGCTTTACAGCGACGAGTGGATGCGTGAGAACCAGATGCTCGATACGCCAAAGGTTGCCCTTCACAGCGTGCTCGGCAGAAAAAATGGAACGGCTCCTTCGGTGGTGAGCGTCCCGCCTGGCGCGACAGTGAGGCAGGCGATCGGGCTGATGAGTCTGCACGATGTCTCCCAGCTTCCAGTAATGGATGGCGCGAACTGCATCGGCTCGGTGAGCGACTGGTCGTTATCGCAGAAGAGCCTGGAAAACCCGAAGCTGCTCGACACTACGGTGAGCGAGATAATGGATTCACCGTTCCCCATGGTTGCATCCGATCAGCCTGTCGACAGTGTCGTAAAGCTTCTCTCCAAATCGAACCCTGCTGTTCTGGTGCAGGAACACGGCGTCGTACAAGGGATCGTAACACGATCCGACATGCTGCACTTCATGATGTCGCGCTAACCAAGGAAAATTGAACGAATGAAGATTACGGTACTCATGGGTGGGACATCCTCAGAGCGGAATGTCTCACTGGCGTCGGGAATTCGCATAGTGCAGGCGCTGCGCAGTCGCGGGCACAAGGTGACGGCGCTCGATCCGGCACGTGGGGTAATCAGCGATGCAGAAGAGCGTGAGCTGAGCACCGGAAAGGTTGGCGCGAAGCCACCTACGCTCGAATCACTGTCGAAATTCGCCGAGGGAACGTTCCTGCCGAATCTTACGTCGATGAAGGAAATCAAGGATGCGGAAGTTGTCTTCCTCGGACTTCATGGCGGACAGGGCGAGGACGGGACTATCCAGGCGCTGCTGGACATGGCACGCGTGAAGTACACAGGAAGCGGACACTTGGCGAGTGCGCTCGCGATGGACAAAGATCTGTCGAAAAAACTCTTCCGTGCGGCGGAGGTAAACACTGCCGATTGGCTAATGGCACCGGCTACCATCGAGCAGGTGGAGGGAATGCTGGGAATGCCGGTCGTGGTGAAGCCCTCGAAGGAGGGATCCACGGTCGGGCTCACTCTGGTCAAGAAGCGGGAAGATCTACTGGCAGCGATTCAGGAAGCGAGCAAGTACGACGATGAAGTCATGATAGAGCGGTTCGTGCCTGGCCGGGAGCTGACCGTGGGCGTTCTCGGAACGGTCGCACTACCGGTGGGTGAGATCATCGCCAAGCACGAGATCTACGACTACGAGTGTAAGTACACCGCGGGCATGGCGACCGAAGAGTTCCCGGCCAAGCTGTCGCCGGAGGCTACGGGGAGGGTTCAGCAGCAAGCTTTGGCGGCGTTCAAGGCTCTCAAACTGGGGGGATGCGCGCGCATTGATTTCAGGCTGACAACCGAGGGCGAATTCTACTGCCTTGAGGCAAATACGTTGCCCGGAATGACCGAGCTCAGTCTGATACCACAGGGCGCAGCCGCGATGGGAATTGGCTTCCCGGAGCTGTGCGAGCGGATAGTCAAGCTCGCCCTCTAAAATAGGCGTTCCTTCAGGAACCCTTCGGCGCGTGCTGTGTCTTAGGATTTAGGCCCTTTGTAGAAGGTCTGCATGAGCGAGCAGTACGAAGCAACGTTGTCTCCGGAGTCTCCCCGTATAACGCCCGCAGTGCAGTGGCTGCTGGCGCTGAACATCGGCGTGTACTTCCTGCAGCTCACGCTGTTCGGAACGAATGGGATGTTTTCGGCGCTCGCTCTCAACCCGGCTGAATTCCCCGGATCGTGGTGGACCATCGTCACGTACATGTTCGTGCACGCGTGGCTGGCGCACCTCGCCTTCAACATGTTCACGCTGTGGATGTTCGGGCCCAGGCTCGAGCATGTCTGGGGCACACGCGCGTTCGTTCAATTCTACCTGTGGTGCGGAATCGGCGGCGGCATCGCGCACCTGCTGTTCGCCCAGCATTCAACGGTAATCGGGGCATCCGGCGCGATCAGCGGGGTGCTGGTCGCGTATGCGCTCCACTGGCCGGACGACGAGGTGTACCTGTTCGGTGTAATCCCGATGAAATCACGCTGGCTCATTGCGGCAATGATCGCGATGAACATCGTCTTTGCGTTGTCGCCGAGCTCGGGAATAGACTGGACCGCACACGTGGGTGGAATGGGCTTTGGCTGGCTCTTTCTCAAGCTCTACTCGCTCGGTGGGCTCGATCGGGTGAGAGGCTGGGTATCGTCAGTGCCGGATGAATCGGAAGACATGCCCCGTGCGGTTCCACGTGCACGGTCTTCGATGCGGGATCGCGCGCGTGGAGACGACGACGTCGTAACTCGAAGCAATGCTGTCGTACTTCGCGAGAGCAAGCCGCTCACGCACGCACCAAAACAGGAAACGCCGAAGGAACACGCCGCGAGAGTCAATCGTGTGCTGGACAAGATCTCCCAGCGGGGATTAGAGAGCCTGACGAAGGAGGAGCGCCGGCTCCTCGAAGAGATGTCGCGCAAGCTGCGGGACGAATGATAGCGACGCCGATCTGAGTCGTGCCCGGGGATGGCTCCGCCGCGGATTGATCCGCGCCAGTCATCTGTGCATCGTTCGAGGATGCCAAGACCAGAGCTCCTCGAGACATTCGAAAATCCGTACGCCGACCGT
>DATHGO010000141.1:0-11673 GCA_035317585.1 Gemmatimonadaceae bacterium
GTTCGAGTCCCAGTTCTCGGGACGCCTGCCGAGCGTTCCCCTGATGACGCGCGTCGCATCGTTGCGGCGGATTCTAAGAACGAAGGGCGCGCCCACCCTGAGCCACTTGCTGAGCTCGACGGAGCCGCCGCGCATGTCATGCGAATTGAACGACAACAGCACATCCCCGGGGCGGACTCCTGCCTTCGCTGCCGGCGAGCTGGAATCAACGCCGGTGACCACAGGATATGAGTCGAAGAACGCGTCGCCATGCTCGTTGATCATCGCCTGGTCCGAGATCCTCACTCCGAACCAGCCCGTCGGCTGCTGCTCGCTCGCCGCTGGCGTTCGCTGCGCCTGAACTCCGAGAGGCAGAACGAGAAATCCAATCAGCGCCAGCGTGAACCGCGACGCATTTCCCGAGGTCGACAACTTCAAGGTGACGGTCACCTTAGAATCCCCTCAATCCCACCGGACGCGCGACGAGCTGCTGTTGCGTGGCCACGCGCGCGCCCATTGTCGCCAGGTAATATTGGTTGATCACCGGATCGTGCGGCGCCGTCTGCAGCGCGCTCACCGTTGCATTCTCGATCTTGTCGAGCGCTTCTGCTCGCTTCGAGTACATCGCCAGGCTGTCCCTGCTCCCCGTCGACGCATTGTTGACGGCGAGAAATTCTGACGCCCGCTGATAGTCGTCGACTGCACGATTGAGTGCGGCCGACGCATCATCCACGGACGCGAAGTTCGCATCGGCTGCCGGCGTCGATTTGCTCGCTGTCGCCGGAACCGCACTTGGCAGCGCTATCGTCGCCCGGCCAATCGCAATTCCTCCAACGAGGAGCAGCACCGCCGCGGCTGACCGCAGCCACGGTTGGCTGGACGCCCACCATCGCGACGACTGTGATTCGCGAATCAAACCTTCCTCTCGCGCCCGCGCGGCGATCGTTCGCCACTCGTTGAGCGGCGCCTGCTCGCGCAAGCGTTCCTCGGCGATGATCCGGTCTAGTTGCTCTTCAGACAGGTGCGACATGTGCTTTCCCCTTTACTGCGACGGTTGGTGATTCATCCACTAAATGCGCGAGCAGCTTCCGCAGCTTGGCGCGCGCCTTGAACAGTTGCGATTTCGATCCGCCCGACGTGATTCCGAGCTCCTCTCCGATCTCGCCGTGCGTGAACCCTTCGATGTCGTGAAGCACGAACACGGCCCTGGCCCCTGGCGACAGCTTGGTCATGGCTTGCTCGATAGACTCCGCCACGAATGTCCGGTCGGTGTCCGTCTCGGTCATCGCGGAATCGTCCTCGATGTCCACTTCCAGCTTCGCGATGCGCCTGATTTTGCGTAGTGCATTCAGAGTGCGGTTCACCGCGATCCGGTGGGCCCATGTTCCGAACTGTGAGTCGCCCCGGTAGCTGGGAAGTGCCCTGAATATCTGCATCCAGACCTCCTGCGAGATGTCGGCGGCCAGCTCGGCATCGTCACAAAGCCTGCGAACGACCGCGTCGATGTGCGGCGAATGCTGCGACCAAAGCCGCTGCATCGCCCTCTCGTCGCCGTCTATCGCGCGCTTGAGGTCGAGCTGATCGAATGGCATCTCGGACTCTTGCTTAGTCACTCCACATCTACCTATAGTTTCCCGAAAATCCGGTGACTTTCCCTCTGCGCAATCGTTTGCAACGGTACGCCTCGCCATTCCGCGGAGCAGCAGGTCCAACCCGGGTTGGAACTTCGGTCTTCGCGGACCAGTATAAATAACAGTAGTTAAAGGAGTTAGCGTTGCTTAGAGTCATTCTCACCGCCCTGACGATGACACGAGCGGGCGATGGCCTGCCCGTCAAGTCACCGACTGAGGTCGGCATGTCCAGCACCCGTCTCAACGCGATCGAGCGCGTCGTTGAGCGCGGAATCAAGGCTGGAGGCTACCCCGGTGCCTCTGTCATCGTCGGCAGAAAGGGCGCGGCGGTGTTCGAGAAGGGATTCGGCAAGCTCTCCTGGAGCGAGAACAGCACCCTGGTCGATGCCGAGCGCACGATCTACGACGTGGCGTCCCTCAGCAAGGTCGTCGGTACCACTACGGCGATCATGATTCTTTTCGACGAAAAGAAGATCGGGCTCGATGACCCGGTCGTTAATTACATCCCCACCTTCGGCGGCGGCGACAAGGACAAGGTCACCATCCGTCAGCTGCTCACGCACACCTCCGGGCTCCCGGCGGGCAGAGATATCTGGCGGATCGCCCAGACGCCGCTCGAAGCGCGTGCCCTGGTCCTGAGCACCCCCCTCGAGGGCCGTCCCGGCGCCCAATACATCTACTCCGATCTGGGTGCCGATGTTCTGGGACTCCTGGTCGAAGTCGTCTCCGGCGAGCCGCTGGACAAGTACCTGACAAGACGCGTGTTCGAGCCCCTTGGGATGAACGAGACGATGTACCGTCCCGCCGACTCGCTGCGCTATCGCATCGCACCCACCGAGGTCACTCCGCCGCGCGGTTATCCGCTGAGAGGCGAGGTCCACGACGAAAACGCCTACGCCCTGGGTGGTGTGGCGGGACATGCAGGTCTATTCAGTACCGCTGCCGACCTCGCGGTGTTCGCGCAGATGATGCTGAATGGCGGCGAGTACAACGGCGTCCAGATAATCAGCAAGCCGACTGTCGATCTCTTCACATCGCGTTCGTTCGGGCACCGCGCGCTAGGCTGGGATACGGCTGAGGGAGACTACGGATCGGGCCGGTACCTGGGACCGACCGCCTACGGTCACACCGGTTTCACTGGTACCTCGATGTGGATCGATCCCGAGCGCGAGATGTTCGTGATCCTTCTCACCAACCGTGTGCACGCGGCGCGTGCTCTCAGACCGGCGAAGGTCATTTCTGATGTCCGCGCCGATCTATCGGATGCGGCTGTACTCTCCGTCCTCGACGGGCCGAAGCTCGTTTCCGGATCGAGAGCCTTCCGCGCCGACCGCGAAGCCGGCTGGAATCCGCCGCCACGGCGTGCGTCGAGACGCCGCCACGGCTCATCCCGGCACCACACGATCGCCAGCGCGACGTCGAGAAGCCGCGCAAGCGCCGCGAAGAAGAGCTCCTCGGGCAAGAAGGCGCCGGCCAAGAAGAGCTCCAAAAAGAGCCACTAGTTTCGATACTGTGGATAGGCAGAGGGCGCTCAAAAGGCGTCCTCTCTTGTTTCAGTGGGTGCGAGCTAGTGATTATTCGGTAGCCAACGCGGAATCTGTAATGAGCGACGAATCAACAACTACCCCGACTCCGACTGAAGCGCCTGCCACTAGCGGGGTGGTGTCCGAGGACCAGGTGAAGCTCGCGCTCCGCCGCGTCAAGGATCCGGATCTCCAGCTCAACATCATCGACCTGGGCCTGGTTTACGGCATCGCGGTCGATGGCACGACGGTCAAGGTCGACATGACCCTTACCTCCCCCGCGTGTCCGTCAGGTCCCGAGCTGATGACCAACGCCGAGAATGAAATCAAGTCGCTGCCGGGCGTCGAGAAGGTGGAAGTGAATCTCGTCTGGATGCCCTTCTGGACGCCCGAGAAGATGGAGCCGCGAGTGAGGGCGTACCTCGGGTTCTAGTGACAGGGCGAATCACCCGGTAAGATTGAGCGGGTGCGCCTTAATTTCAGAGCTGTAGCTCTCGCGCCGCTCGTGTTCGTCGCCGCCTGCGCGACGAATCCCCAGCCCAATAAGAAGGTTGCTTCTGCCAGGCAGTCGGCCGCGGACAGCATTGGCTGCCTCGACACCTTGCATGCGACTGATTCCGTCTCGATGATCGTCAAGATGAGCGTTGCATCTCGGGATCCCAAGGTCGCGTTGCCGCATGACTTCGAGGATTTGTTCGTCGAGGAGTTCCGCTCGCGCTTCAGGGTTCCGTCAAAATTGCCATTGAGCGTCGTGATGGGCTCACAGCCGTGCGACTCACTGGGCTCACGATGCGTTGGAGGCGTCCTTAGCGTGGGGGCGGTGGCGTACGCCACTGTGCACAACGATGGCAAGCTGTCGGACATAGCGATGGTCGATGTCGCGCTGACGCCGCGTCTCGCCGACAGCGTGAAATCCGCGCTGCAATCGATGTCGCGCGCGGAGCTGGTGCCACCCATTGGGGATGTCGATCCGATTCCCCTCATGGTCCAGGTCGTTCAGGAGGAGGAACCGGACACCGTTCCGAAGGTTCGACAGGTGTTTCAGGCGAAGGTGCCAAAGTACGACTGGCCGTTCAGCTACGCCTCGATGCCCGCGTCAGGCGTAGATGCGAAGTATCCCTTCAACGCACGCCTGGCGGGCGTCGAGGACAGCGTGACGCTGGCGTTCACCGTCGACGCCGATGGCGCGATTGCGGCCGAATCGATCGAGCTCGTGAGCGCCAACTATCGGGACTTCGTGGCGTCGGTGCTCGACGCGCTCGGTCGGACGCGCTATCACCCGGCACATTTGGGCGACTGCGCCGTGGCGACGCGAATGAGGCAGCGATTCCTGTTCAAGGTGCCGGAATGAGTGCGGACCAGTTACGCCGGCTGCAGCGCTCGAACGAATCCTTCCCCCATCTCCTCTATCTGCCAACGGCGTAGCTCGGGAACGGCAGCAAGATCGTCAATTGTCTTCGCGCCGCTCCGCGCCACGTTTTCCAGTCTCTCCCGCGAGCACAACACCCCCGGATCCAACTCCAGCCTCGTCGCCGCTGCATCGCGCACTGCCTTGAGACGATTAACCTTCTCGTCGAAATCGCGATCCTTGTTCCAGCGCTGACCTTTCGGGAATTTCGGCAGTTCCGCCTCGGGAGCTTCCATCCCACGTCGAATCGCCGAAATGATGTCGGCCCCGGCGCGCTCGATCATTCCCTTCGGCATTCCCTTGATCGTGCCCAACTCAGTCGCGTTCTTCGGTGCGCGGCGCGCAATCTCGAACAAGGCTTCGTTGCCCATCACCCGGAACGTCGCGCGATCGAGCTGCGCCGCAACAGTGTCGCGCCAGTTTGCGACCTCACGGAGTACGGCGAGCTCCCGACGGGAGAGATCGCGCGCGCCTTTGAGGCGGAGAAATCCTTCCATGCTCTCCTCGGCTTCCCAGCGCGTTCCCTCGAGGCGGGCGAACTCCTCCTCCGCCCAGTGCAGACGGCCGCGACGCTCGAGTTGCTCCTTTATCCGATCCTTGAGTTGCAGCAGATACCGGGTGTCCTGCGCGGCGTACTGCAGCATGTCCGGCGTGAGCGGACGCATCGACCAATCCGCGCGCTGGTGCTTCTTGTCCAGCTTCACATCGAAGTATTGATCGAGTAGCGCCGCGAGCCCAAACGACTTGATTCCCAGCAGCTGCGACGCGATCCGCGTGTCGAAGATATTGGTGACGTGCCAGCCGTAGTCCTGGTGTAGCAGCCGCAGGTCGTAGTCGGCGTCGTGGAAGACGACTTCTACGGCCTTGCTCTGGAGCAGCTGGCCCAGTCTGGCGGGCGATCCGATCGGCAGCGGATCGATGATCGCGCTGTGCTCGCGCGTCGAGATCTGGAGCAGATAGATGCGATCGAGAAAGCGATGGAAGCTCGCCCCTTCAGTATCGAGGGCGAGCTCCTTCACATCGGATATTTCGGAGAGGAAGCGGTCTACCTCGGGTATCCTGTCCAGGTAGAGGGCGCCGTCCGTATTGGCAGGAGGCATCACCCAAATCTAGTGCTTTAATGGTCACTCGCTCCTCTGGCGTTAACTTTCGGCGCGGTCCACTCATTCTGCGATCCCATGACTGAAAACCTGAAAGTTCACATCTATCCAAGCGATTGCGACTCGGTGGGGCACGTCAATCACGCCCACATGCTGACGCTGCTGGAGCGGGCGCGGTGGTCGGCGCTCGAACGCCACATGTCGTACGACGAGTACATGAAATCGAGCTTGTGGGCAGTCGTTCGAAAGGTCGAGGCGTCTTATCAGGCACAGACATTCCCGGGCGATGACCTCAGCATCAGGACGGGACTCACGTCCGTCGGAAACACCAGCTTCATCGTGCGGCAGGAGGTACGGAATCAGCGTGATGCTGTCGTCTGCGATGCGTCGATCGTGTATGTAACCGTGTCGCATGAAGGAAAGCCGATCCCGGTTCCCGATCAGTGGCGGACGCTCTTCGCCCCATGGGAAGAGGAAAAACCCCGTTGAACAATCCGGGGCGGTGGCCCAAGAGCGCAGGCATCCCGGACGAGGGGAAAGTCAGTTGAGCAATCCGGGGCGAGGGCCCGATAGCGTCAGCGCAACGGAGCAGTCGATTCCGGCTCAGATCGGCGCCGTACTATTCCGCCATCGTGGCTGGCTGCCACTTCTCTTTCTCGGAATTCCCCTGGTCATGCCGGGATCCACTTCTCCGTTTCGCTGGGAAGTTGGAATCGCGCTCATCGTGATCGGGGAAGCAATCCGCCTGGCAGGTGTCGCGGCGGCGGGCACGGTGACGCGCCGCCGCTCGCGCAACGTGCAGCGGCTGGTCACGTACGGAATCTTCGCGTGGGCGAGAAACCCGCTCTACATCGGAAATTTTCTGATCTGGCTGGGGTTCGTCACCATCTCTGGCGTGCTCTGGTTCCTGCCGATTGCGGTGCTGCTCTTCGCGGTCGAGTACGAGCTGATCGTTCGCTACGAGGAAGGGGTGCTCGAATCGATCTTTGGCCGCGAGTATCTAGACTACAAGAGCGAAACGCCGCGCTGGATTCCCCGCCCGCCGAAAGGTCCGCAGCCCGAGGGAGAGTACCATTGGGGCGAGGCGTTCAAGAGCGAGATCAGCACTTTTCTACAGTACGCGGTGCTGCTGCTCGCGTTCTGGATCAAAAGCCAGATTGTCGAAGGGTCCGGTGGTGTCTGGGCGAAAGGCTTTATTAAAACCTTTTAGTTCAACTGCAACTGCGAGAGGGTTTAGTCCTTTGAGCGGCACTCGACGCAAACCGGCCGTTCACTCGAGAATCTCGCCCGAATCTTCTCGACAAACGACCCGTATAAATGCTCATCGCATAGCGATCTTTTGCACGTCGTGCACACGCCCCCTTTCCCCACTCTGAAAAACGCCTTGCACTTGTCGCACTGCCAGCTGAACGCGGACTGGCGGAAGAACGGCGGCACTTACACAATCGCCAGAGTCTGAGAGCCGCTCCACGACGTGCCGGGCTTGAGCTCCACCGGGGAGCCGATCTGCGCCGCCTCCACGCACACCATCCTCATGTAGTCTTCCGTGTCCAGCCCGATGAAGCCCGTCACCTTTTCGGCCCACGGATTCCAGACGACGGCATCCTTGAATCCCGCCGAGCGGATCTCGATCCGGCGCTCATTCCCGCGATCTTCCACTTCCACCTTCTTCGGGGCCTTGAGGTAGACGCGATCGGTCTCGTCCGAGATTACCAGCTTCTTCGCCTCGTCCTTCGTCTCGTTTCCGCCCTGTGTCTTGTCGAGGTACCATTTGCCGGTGAAGCCGCGTATCGCCGTTTCACGGATGTCGGCCACCGCGAGGTAGGTATGGAGCGCGGTGGTGAAACTGAACAGCTCGTCGCCGGTGTTGAATGCATCGAGCTTCACCTGGAGCGACTTTTCGTCGAGCGTGACCGTCAGCTCGGTGCGGAAATGATACGGCCACAGCTCGCGCGTGCGGTGATCGTCCGTCAGCACGAGCTTGACAGAGGATGGCTCGTCCGACGAGTCGGCGTTCTCCACCAGCTGCCATTCTGATTTCCTCGCGAAGCCGTGCTGCGGCAACGGGCCGATGTTCGCGAACTGCGGCCACACGACCGGAATCCCGCCGCGAATCGGATCTCCCGGGGCGAACGTCGCCGTCTTCCCCATGAACAGCACTTCCCTGCCGCCCGCGGGAATCCACGAGGTCACGTGCGCGCCATTGAGGTACACATCCGCCGAGCTGCCGGAGGGATGCGAGAGCAGCACGGTGGACATTCCGTTCTTGCCGGGAACGATGGGAGGAGTCATGGGATCAGATATTGAGGGCCGAACACTGGATTCCGCCAGTCGCTCGGATGGAGATAGCTACCGGTTGGGCCGTCCCGGAGGGTTGGGACTCTTGAACACTTCGCGGTTGATCTGGACGAACTCCTTGAGATTCGCGGGCACGTCCTCTTCAGGAAAAATTGCGGTGACAGGGCACTCGGGCTCGCACGCGCCGCAATCGATGCACTCGTCGGGATGGATGTAGAGCTGATCGGGTCCTTCATAGATGCAGTCGACCGGACACACGTCGACACACGCGCGGTCCTTCGTATTCTTGCAGGCTTCAGTTATGACGTAGGGCATGTCGTTCCCGATAGTGCCGCGGCGCCAGCATAGTAAGCCGCACCGAAGATGATTCCTTGCCGAAAAATAGACCGGGCCGATTGAATAGCAACCGCGTTTCTCATCACTTGATGGTCCCCACCACCACGCCAAGCAGGAAGAGGGCGAGTATCAAGAGAAAAACAGTCGCGACCCGCCGCCGGGTTCTCCGTACCGCCGTCCAAACTTCTTCATCGAGGTAGTAAGTTCCCGGCGCCGCCTCGCGAATAACGGCGCGATCGCGGAGCCGCTTGAGCCCCAGCGATTCTCCGAGCCCGATCGCGGTGTATGACTGTGCTGATTCGCGCGATGTAGCGCCGGCGGCGCGGAAATCATCCACGACCTCCTTCTCCCGCCTTATCAGTATCGCGGCAACTGCTGCGCCCATGTCAGCGGCTCCTTTGATGATTCATCGCAAAACTACCGGCGCCAGGGCGGAATGTCGCCCCGCTTCTTGTCGAGATCGGAGTTTTCACGAAAGAGCGTTGCAGTCCGTCCGATCACTTGCACGACGGCCGAATTGGTCGCCGTCGCCAGCGAGTTCGCCATCTCCTTCGGCTTCACCTCGTCCTTGTTCCCCAGTTTCACTTTCACCAGCTCGCGGGTGCGCAGCGCGTCGTCGAGAGCGCCGACGAGAGATGGCGTGAGCCCGTGCTGTCCGACGTGCACGGTCGGCGTGAGATGGTGTGCTTCGGAGCGAAGCTCCGCCCGCTCCTTGCCCGTCAATTCCTCATCCTGCCCGGCTTCGTGATGAAGCTTCGCACATCGATCGGCGTCCCATTCCAGTAGTTGGCGTCACTCCGCATCACCTGAAAGTGCAGGTGCGGGGTGTTGGGCGGCGCATTGCCCGTCGTTCCGACGAACCCGATCACATCGCCCTCCTGCACCTCGAGCCCTTCCTTCGTGTTCGGCGCGTAACCCATGAGGTGCGCATAGTACTGCACGTAGCGCCCGCTCGCATCGGCGATATAAATCGTAATTCCACCCGCGCCATTATTTGCCAGCTTGATGATCCGGCCCGGCGCGGCCGCCAGCACCGGGGTCCCGCGCATCGCGAGAATGTCGGTTGCCATATGGATGCGGCCGCCGCTTCGAGCCTCGTGGTACGTATCCCTCAGCTCCGATGGCGAGACCCCTTCCACCGGAACCATCAGCGGATGCGCGCGGAAGTAAGCCGAATCGGATGACAGCATCGGTCGCATGTCGAGCCTCACCGGCGCATCGCCGCCAGGACCCCCGACGACAGGCGGCACCTTTTTGGGACCCGCATTGCCCGGTGCGCGAATATTGACGCAAGTCGTTGCGCCTACCACCGCGCAGAAGAGCGTCGCGCACACGCGTGAGACGCGCGCCACGCTGGCGCACCGCTCACAGAACCGCTCGAGCTCAGCTCGCCGAAACACCGGCTAGCGGTTGCTCTTGCGCCTTTACCACGTCACCCGGCAATCCCTGCTCCGCGGCTTCTCGCTCCTCCAGCTCGCGAGCCATCTGCGCGATGCCCTCCTCGATCGTTCTCGAATGGTGCATCGAGCAGAACTTCGGCCCGCACATCCCGCAGAACTCGGCGCTTTTGAAGTACTCGGCGGGAAGCGTCTCGTCGTGATACTCCTGCGCCCGCTCCGGATCCAGGCTCAGGCGGAATTGCTCCTTCCAGTCGAACGCGTACCGCGCGCGTGATAGCGCATCGTCACGGTCGCGCGAACCCTTCCTGCCGCGCGCGACGTCGGCTGAATGCGCGGCGATCTTGTAAGCAATCACCCCCTGACGCACGTCTTCAGCGTTGGGCAGTCCCAGATGTTCTTTCGGCGTGACGTAGCAGAGCATGTCGGATCCGAACCAGCCGATCATCGCGGCGCCGATCGCGCTCGAGATGTGGTCGTAGCCGGGCGAGATGTCGGTGACGAGCGGACCGAGCGTGTAGAACGGCGCCTCGTTGCAAACTTCCTTCATCCGGCGGACGTTCATCTCGATCTGATCCATTGGGATGTGTCCGGGTCCTTCGACCATCACCTGCACGTCGCGCTCCCACGCGCGCCGGGTCAGCTCGCCGAGCGTGTCAAGCTCCGCGAACTGCGCGCGGTCGCTGGCGTCAGCGATGCATCCGGGGCGGAGGCTGTCGCCGAGTGAAACAGTGACGTCGTAGTAGCGAAGGATGTCGAGGACGTCGTCGAATCGCTCATAGAGCGGATTCTGCTTGCGGTGCGCCATCATCCACACCGCGTGCAGGGATCCGCCGCGGCTCACGATGCCGGTGATGCGTCCGTGCACGAGCGGGAGATGCTCGATCAGAATCCCGGCGTGGAGAGTCATGTAGTCGACGCCTTGCTTGGCCTGGTGCTCGATCATGTCGAGCAGATCGTCGGCGGTGAGCTCCTCGAGCTGCTTGTCCCACTTGCCGTCGGGGCCTCCCTGCACTGCCTGGTAAATCGGAACGGTGCCGATCGGAACTGGCGAAGCCGCGATAATAGCACGCCGGATTCCGTCGATGTTGCCGCCGGTGGAGAGATCCATCACGGTGTCGGCGCCGTACTTGACCGCGATTGGAGCTTCTCGATCTCGCCGTTCACGTCGGACGATACCTGCGAATTGCCGATGTTGGCGTTGATCTTCACGCGAGCGACCTTGCCGATCGCCATCGGCTCGAGTGCTCCGGCCAAATGGTGGATGTTTGCTGGGATGATTAGGCGCCCGATCGCGATCTCGTGGCGGACCACTTCGGGCTCCAGCTCCTCGCGCTCGGCGACGAAGCGCATCGCGTCGGTGATTTCGTCCCGACGCGCGTAATGCATCTGCGTACGTGCTTCCATCGTTCGACTCCCTACGCCGGTACTAACCGGATCAGGTTCTGAGGGACTTTCTCAGCCTCGCGTCGCTGCCGAAACTGGCAGCCTGGATCCCGCGTGGCACCCCTGTCTGTCTCCAATATATACACACGAAAGGGCTCGCGACTGCCGCGGGATGCTTCTGCAGCCTTCCGCCTGCCGACCCTTGGCCACAACCTTATTCCCCGAATGAGACGCGACCTGCCGCCGCATCCCGTTGTCCATGTCGAGTACCCTGACTGGGTAGACTCCGTGGTCGATTGGAAGCAAGCCTATCCCACCGACGAGGAGCGGATGCGGCTCGCAATCGCCGTCGCGCGCACGAATGTCGAGCGCGCAACCGGAGGGCCGTTTGGCGCCGCTATCTTCGAGGCTTCGTCGGGCAGGCTCGTGGCGGTGGGAATGAACAGCGTCGTCCGCCTGAACAATTGCGCGCTGCACGGAGAGATGATGGCGTTCATGATGGCACAGGCCCGTGTCGCGTCCTTTACGCTGAACGCGCCCCATTTGCCTGTTCACGAGTTGTTCACATCTTGCGAGCCGTGCGCCATGTGCCTGGGCGCCACACTCTGGAGCGGT
>DATHGO010000142.1:0-2300 GCA_035317585.1 Gemmatimonadaceae bacterium
TAGCGCTCCGGAATCCCAACCTCGGTCGCGGCTTCGCGAACGTCGCTGAGTCGGTACCCACTCGTGAGCGTGCGCCGGTCTTCGACGGTCGGCGGACCGAGTGAAGGAGGCGGACTGCGGAGACTGGTTTGCACCCCCGTCTCCGACTGCAGCTCGGCCGCCCGCGACCACAGAGCTTTGGCTTCTCGCTCGGAAAGTATCCGCGGCTCCTTCGACTCCGTCGCCAGCGTGGCCCCGCTCGATCGCGGAATCGAGCGTGTCGCGTCGTCGAGGGCGGCGGCAAGCTCACCGGCCCTTTGATAACGGGCGGCGCGATCCTTGGCGAGACACCGATCGATTATTCCGGCGAGTGCTTCGGGTACGCCGGGACCGACACTCCGGACCCTGGGCGGCTCTTTCGTCACGTGCTCGACCAGCACCGCCGTGGCCGACCGGGAGTCGAATGGCAGTTGCCCAGTTACGGCCTTGAACCCAACGACGCCCAGCGAGTACACATCACTTCTCCCATCGACGCGTTCGCCGAGCACCTGTTCGGGACTCATGTAGTGCACCGTGCCCAGCACCTGACCTGTCGCCGTCGCGGGCGCCGCTTCCATGAGTCGAGCGATGCCGAAGTCCGTTACGACGGCGGAATTCGTCCCACGCTCCAGGAGGATGTTCTCCGGTTTGATATCGCGGTGAATCACCCCTCGGGCGTGCGCGTAGTCGAGCGCCAGCGCGACCTGCTGGAGCATTCGCGCCGCGTCGAGCGGCGCCATTGCTCCGTGCGATGCGAGGCGCTCGGCCAAAGACTCACCGTCGACGTGGCGCATCACGAAGAAAACGACGCCGTCCTTTTCGTCGGCGCGGTAAACCGGCACGATGTTCGGGTGCGAGAGCTTTGCCGCGGTCCTGGCTTCCCGGAGGAACCGGTCGCGGACTCCCGACGGCTCGGTCAGGTGCGCGGGCAGCACCTTGATGGCGACTTCACGGTCGAGATTGACATCGACCGCGAGGTAGACAATGCCCATGCCGCCTCGACCGAGCTCTCCAAGGACCTTGAAATCCGGAGCCAGCGCCCTCGCATTCAGCGTGAGCTCCGATGTCTGCGCGCTGTTCGGCGGGGGAGAATCCAACGGGCTGCCTCCAAATCTGAATCAGAATCTAGTTGCGCGGCACGTCACCTGCACTCTATGAAGACGGCAACCATTAAGAGAGAATACGATGGAAATAAAATTCCGCCACGACGTCGACAACGTGCTCGAGGAGGCGAAGAAGCAGAACAAGCCGATTCTTCTCGATTTCAGCGCCGCGCCCATGTGAGGCGGTTGTGCTCGGCTGGATGCCGAGGTGTGGCCGGATGAGCGCGTAGTGAAGTTCGTCAACGACAATTTCATTCCGGCGCGGGTGCACGTGAAGGAAGATCCGGAGGCGTTCAAGAAGTACGGCGAGAAATACAACGCGCACTGGACGCCGACCGTGCTCGAGCTCGACCCGAATGGCGAGGAGTTCTATCGGGTGGAAGGGTTCCTTCCCCTCGAGGATTTCCTGGCGCAGCTGATGCTTGGGCGTGCGCACATGGACTTCAAGCAGGGGAAATGGGACGAAGCGGAGAAGAGATTTCGCGAGATCTACGAGAAATTGCCTAACGCGGACGCCGCCCCGGAGGCACTTTACTGGGCTGGTGTGTCGCGGTACAAGGGGAAAAACGACAGCGTGGCCTTGAAGGACACGGCGCGCGCGTTCCAGACTCGGTACAAGGACTCGAGCTGGGCGAAGAAGGCATCAATCTGGGCCTAAAGGAGGACCGATGAGAGCACGAGATATCATGACCAAGGACCCCGAGGTTTGTCGCCGTGAACACACCGCGCGGGACGCAGCCCGCGTGATGCGCGACCGCGACTGCGGGTGCGTTCCGATCGTGGATGATGCGGGAAGCGTAGTCGGGATCGTGACGGATCGGGATCTTGCCGTTCGCGCGATTGCGTCAGGGAAGGATTCCACCACCAAGCTGAACGATTTGATGACGCCGGTGGCGGCCTGTTGCGGACCGGACGACGACCTGAGGGACGTCGAGCAGAAGATGGCCGAGCTGCAGATTCGCCGGATCCCGATCGTCGACGCAGCCGGACGCTGCGTCGGGATCATCTCCCAGGCCGACATCGCGCGTTCGGCGGCCACTGACAGCAGCGTTACGGACCAGGAGATAGCGCTCGTCGTCGAGCAGATATCGCAACCGGCCGGTCGGGGGCGGACCCGCGCGGATATCGGCAACGGAATCGACGAAGGGATCGCGCCGCAGTTCTAAAACAGCAAATGCA
>DATHGO010000143.1:0-13613 GCA_035317585.1 Gemmatimonadaceae bacterium
CGCGGCCAACAATCTCGAAGGCTCGCTCGCCGCGTGTCAGGCGAACCCTGCCGCGTCTCCTTCGTGTCCCGCTCTCCTCGCCAACCAGGCGAACGCGCGGGCGCTGATCGCCAACTCCCGCGCGTTCGCGGGTGGCGTCAACCAGATCTATTCGACATCCCCCTTCATTCCGATCGTCGGCACAGACGCCCAGCTGGCGATCGAAGCGCGCGTCGCCGCGTTCAGGACACTCTACCAGAGTTTCGGCGTGAACAGCATCGCGGCGACAACGACGGGACCCTTCCCGTCGCAGAACCGCCTCACCGTACGTGATGCGCAGCGGATTCTCACAGACCCCGCGTTCGGGATTGCCGCCGCCCCGCTGTCGTCCGTTAGCAAATCACACGTCGGCGACATCGACATCGGCGGCAAGTTCTCGGTCTTCGATTCTTTCGGCCAGAGCACCGAGGCGAGAATGTCGCCAACGGGGCTGAATTTCCGCACCGCCGTTGGAGTAACCTTCCGCCTGCCGACCGGACAGATCGAATCGCCCGACAACTTCATCGACATCGGAACGGGTCGCAAGGCAACGACGGTCGAGGGCAGGTGGTTCGGCGATCTTCTGGTAGGAAGCCATTTCTGGGAGTCGTTCATTGTGCGCTTAAACAAGCCGTTCTCGGATACCCAGGAGATGCGCATCATCGACCTGCCCAACGAAGAGCTCGCTCCTCTGTACCGCAAACAGAGCGTGAGCCGACAGCTCGGCACCACATTCGAGTTCGAGACAGCGCCGCGCATCGTAGTCAACGACTACCTGGCTGTCTCTGGCTGGTACATGTATCGCAACCACAAGCAGGATGACTACACCGGGACCTTCACGATCCCGGCGGCAGTGACGGGATTCTCCGATATCACTATCGATGCCGCGACGCTCGACCTCGAGACCGCGCAGACGGAGCACAGACTCGGCGGCGGGCTCTCGTACTCGAATCTCTTTGCCTTCGAGCAGGGGAAGGCGAAGGTTCCGTTCGAGGTCACGTACCTGCACTGGCAGACGGTGAAGGGCGCAGGTGGCAATCAGCCGAAGTTCTTCACTGATCAGATCCAGCTCAGGCTATACGCCAGGTTGTTCGGCGGGAAATAGACGAACCGGCTGCTAAACTCGGGGCCCGGAACTGCAACTGAACGGGTGCCAGAGGTCAGTGGCAGAGATGCCAGTTCGATAGTTCACTACGCCCAGACTTTTCTAGCGCTGATCAAAGCACAAGCAACTGCCTGTGCCTTAACGCCACCGAGGTAAGTCCGGGCGTCGTGAACTAATCACTCGGAACTATGCTACTGACGTCTGGCACCCGTTCAGTTGCACTTCCGCCCGCGAACGAGCGATCCCGCCAATCAGGCGGGCGCGGCCGCAGACTCGAGCAATTCCTTGGCATGCGCCCGACTGACCTTGCTCTCCGGATCCCCGCCCAGCATCCGCGCTATCTCGTTCACCCTGCTCGTTCCCTCGAGCACCGTGATGTCGGCGGTCGTGACTCCGCCTTTTGCGCCCTTCGCCACGACAATGTGGTGATGCGCGCGAGCGGCGATCTGCGGCAGGTGCGAGATCGCGAACACCTGGTGCTCCTTCGCCACGCGACGCAGCGTGTCACCGACCTGGAGTCCCACACGTCCGCCGATTCCGGCATCCACCTCGTCGAATATCAGTGTCGGAACGCGATCGACGCGCGCAAGAATCGTCTTCAGTGCCAGCATCACGCGAGAGAGCTCTCCGCCCGACGCGACACGAGCAAGCGGGCGATCCTCATGTCCCACATTGAGCGTGACGCGGAACTCGACATCCTCGGCGCCTTCCGAGGTGGGCTCGTCGCGCGCGATCAGCGCGACCGAGAAACGGCCGTCCGGCATTCCGAGTGGCGGTAGCAGCGCGTCGACAGCCTTGGCAAGTTTTTTCGCGGCGGTGAGGCGCAGCTCGGATAGCTTCTCGGCTTCGGTGGCCAGACGGCGACGCGCGTCCACCTCGCGCGTCGTGAGATTGGCGAGATCGAACTGCGCGGTGTCGATCAGATCCAGCTCCGCGCGCGCAGAGCGACCAGCTTCGATTACGTTGTCGAGGGTCGGACCGTACTTCTTTAGGAGTCCGAACAAACGGTCGCGCCGCTGCCGCACTTCGTCGAGACGCGCAGGGTCGAGCTCCACGGAGCCCGCGTAATCCTCCACGCTTCGCGCCAGTTCCTGCAAGGCGTAAAACCCCGCGTCGAACAGTTCCTGCATGCGGGCCGCTGAAGGATCGATGCGCTCGATTGACGTCAGCGGACGCTGCGCGGCGCCGAGCTGACTGAGCACGCTTGCATCGTCTGCGGAGAGAAGCTCGTTCAGGCTGCTCGCCAGCGTCCGCAGCTCGTCCGCGTTTTCCAGCACCCGCGCCTCGTCCTCGAGCTTGGTGTCTTCTCCGGGCGAGAGACGCGCATCTTCTATTTCCTTCGCCACGTGTCTCAGATAGTCCGCTCTCTTCTCCGCTTCGGCGCGACGCGACGAGAGGGCATTGATCTCGCGGCGGACGCTGGAGAGCTCGGCGTAGATGTCGCGAACCAGGGACGCTTGCGGCTCGGCGCCCCCAAACGCATCAAGTATCCCGCGCTGCGATTCGCCATCAATCAGCGTTTGCGCGTCGTGCTGGCCGTGCAGATTGACGAGCTGGCGCCCGATCTCGGCCAGCACCGTCGCAGTCACGGTGGCGCCATTGATCCACGCCCGCCCACGGCCGTTCGCCCCGATCTCGCGCTTGAGGACGAGAGTGTCGTCCTCGACGTCGATCCCGTGATCATCGGCCAGCGCGGCAATTCCCTTCAGCTTCGAAACATCGAACACTCCCTCGACGGTCGCCTTATCTGCTCCGGTGCGGATCAGATCCGCGCTCGCTCTCTCGCCGAGCAGAAGTCCCAACGCTCCGACGATGATCGACTTTCCAGCGCCCGTTTCTCCCGACAGAACGTTGAATCCCTCGCCGAGGGGGAGCGTCACCTGTTCGATGATAGCGAAGTTCCGGATGCGCAGCTCTGTCAGCATCAGTACGGCTGGTCGCGGTCGGGCAATCCTCCCCAACCGAGTTTGACCCGCATTCGCTCGAAGAACGTCGCACCGGGAAAGCGAACGATCCGAACGGGATTGTCGGCCCTTCGCACCTTGAGCTTCTCGCCTTTGACGAAGCTTGTCCCCACCTGTCCGTCTACCGTAACCAGAAGCTCCGTCGGAGTCTCGTTTGCTTCCACCGTCACTTCAGCGTCAGCGGGAATCACCAGTGACCGCACCGCGAGCGTGTGCGGGGAGATGGGTGTGATAATGATGGACTCCACGGTCGGCACGACCACCGGTCCCCCGGCCGAGAGACTGTAGGCTGTC
The DNA here is from genome assembly GCA_035317585.1 of Gemmatimonadaceae bacterium. Classification (GTDB taxonomy): domain Bacteria; phylum Gemmatimonadota; class Gemmatimonadetes; order Gemmatimonadales; family Gemmatimonadaceae; genus UBA4720. The sequence continues at coordinate 3,382 of DATHGO010000143.1, forward strand.
GACCCCGTGGGAGTAGAGATCACGACGCCATCGGCGGCGTAGGTGCCAATGCTTTCATCGTCGATGAAAATGTTCAGCCGCACGACGCGGGCAAATCCGCCCTTGTGGAGAACGAAATCGTTGAGCGCCCGCCACTGCTTGCGCACCTCGCCATCGGAGCCGATCGCACGGGCCGTGAGAGCCATGCGCGGCTGGGCCACGTAATCACCGCTCGCAAGATTCTTGAGCGCGGGCTCGAACTCGCTGCTCTGGCAGCTGGTGAGAAACCCGAGACGCCCGAGGTTGACGCCCAGTATCGGAATGTCCCGCCCGTCGAGAAATCGCGCGCCGCGAAGCAGAGTTCCGTCGCCACCCAGCGTCACCAGCGCATCGAGCTGCTGCGAGTCCTCGAGACGCGCGCCCTTCCCCGCTATCTCGTGAAGGCCCTGCTCGAGCAGAGGCTCGATAGCGAGTCCCGGCGCCACGCGAAACAGAGTCCGCAGAATCTCAGGCAGCTCATCGTATCCCTGATGCCCGATGACGCCAAGCCGCATCAGACGGCACGAAGGTGGGTGCCCCGCGAGCTCTCCAATCCGAACGCATCGCTCGCGCGCTGTGCGATTCCGCGCGCGTCGAGTCCGAGGCGCGCCAGCTGCTTCGCGCGCGGCGCCTGATCCACGAAGTCGTCCGGGACTCCATGCGCAACCACTCTCACCGACGAATCCATCTCTCCGATCACAGCGGCCATGCGCGATCCAAAGCCGTTGACGACGGTCCCTTCTTCGACCACCAGAATGTTGCGATGGTCGCCGACGATTTCGGCCAGCGTGCGGGCATCGTGGGGCTTGAGGTACCGGCAGTTGACCACCGTCGCGCTCACTCCGCTCTCGTTGAGAATGTCGGCCGCGGCGAGCGACGGCAGAACCATTGTGCCAACGGCGAGTATAGCCACTGCCTTGTCGGCGTCGCGTCCGGCGATCGTGCCGCGGCGAACGACTTCCCACGTCGCGTGCGGGATCGCCTCGATTTCGGAGGCCGGCGGAACAGTGTCGGGCGTGGCATCGCGCGGATACCTGAGACAGAAGGGTCCCTTGTCGTAGCCGAGTCCACTCCGGAGCAGCGCGATCATCTCCCTGCCGTTTTTGGGCGCGGTGACGACCATTCCGGGAACAGCAAGCATGTACGCGATATCGTACAGCCCCATGTGCGTGGGGCCATCTTCGCCCACGACGCCGGCACGATCCATCGCGAACACGACGGGCAAGTGCTGAATGGCGACATCGTGAATGACGTTGTCGTAGGCGCGCTGGAGAAACGTCGAGTAAATGGCGCAAACCGGTCGAATTCCCTCGGTGGCGAGTCCGGCCGCGAAAGTAACCGCATGGCCCTCCGCGATTCCGACATCGAAGAACCGCTCCGGATACGCCTTCGCGAACGCACCGGTTCCCGTCCCACTTGGCATCGCGCCGGTGATGGCGACCACGCGTGGATTCTCATTCGCAAGCTCGACCAGGCCCTGTCCGAACGCCGCGGTGTAGGCCGAATTCGTGGAGGAAACCTTGCGCTGCTTTCCGGTCGCCGGATCGTGTCCCGGCGGAAGTGCATGCCACTTCTCGATGTGCTCGCCCGCTGGGAACCCTTTCCCTTTCTGCGTGATGCAATGAATGAGACGGGGCCCGTTCATATCCCTCACCGCCGCGAAAGTGTCCATCAGCGCGTCAATGTCGTGACCGTCGATCGGCCCGAAGTATCGGAACCCCAGCTCCTCGAAGAGAACCCCCGGCGTGAAGAACGTCTTGACGCTCTCCTCCCACTTTCTGACCAGCGTGCCAACTCCGGAAAGTGGGCCCGGCGCGGCATCGATCACTGCTCCGATCGCCGAGCGGACGCGGTTGTACAGGGGATTCCGCTGAATCGATGTCAGGTATTTCGACATCGCCCCCACGTTTGGCGCGATTGACATCTCATTGTCGTTGAGGATGACGATGAAGTCGCGCTCCGATGCACCCGAGTTATTGAGACCTTCATATGCCAGGCCGCAGGTCAGGGCTCCATCGCCAAGAATCGAGACGACCTTGAAGTCCTCACCATTCAGATCGCGAGCCACGGCCATGCCGTAACCCGCGGATATCGCCGTCCCCGCGTGTCCCGCGCCGAAAGTGTCGTACTCGCTCTCGGTCCGCTTCAGGAATCCGGACAGCCCGTTCTCCTGGCGGAGAGTCTCGAATCTGTCCGCGCGTCCAGTGAGGAATTTGTGCGGGTAGCCCTGGTGTCCGACGTCCCAGACGATCCGGTCCCTTGGCGTATCGAACACGGCGTGCAACGCCACAGTCAGCTCGACCACTCCGAGGCCAGCGCCGATGTGTCCACCGGTTCGAGAGCAGGTCTCGATCAGACGAACGCGCATCTCGTCGGAGACGCTGCGCAGCTCGTCGCGCGTCATCGGTTTGAGATCCGCGGGGGAGTGGATTCGGTCGAGGATGGACATTTCGGACGTGGTCGTCAGGACGTACGGGTTACCATGAAATTAGCAACTTGTGAAAGCTCCTGCGTTAGCAGTTTCTGCTCCGCGAGACTGCCCAGACCGTCGGCAATGAGGGCGTGCGCTCTCTGGCGGGCGCCTTCTACGCCGAGCAGCGCGGGATACGTGCTTTTTCCAAGGGCAGCATCCCTGCCGGTGGTTTTGCCAAGGGCGCCCGTAGTCGACGTCACATCGAGGACATCATCCATGATCTGGAAGGCGAGTCCGACGGCGCCGCCATAGCGCTCGAGTGCGGCAATCTGCGCTTCGCCGGCTTCCGCCGCGAGGCCGCCCATCATTATGGAAGCTACGATCAGCGCTCCGGTCTTGGCGGAGTGGATTCCCTCGCGCTCTTCCAGCGATAGTGACAATCGTTCTCCAGCCAGATCGAGAAGCTGCCCTCCGATCATACCGCGCGAACCGGAGGCCTCGAGCAACGTTGCGAGAAGCTTCGCCCCTGTCTGCTGAGACAGACCCATCGACCGCGCCGAGTTCCGCACCACCTTCGCCGCGAGTGGAATCATGGCGACGCCGCCCAGTATCGCGGTCTTCGAGCCGTAGACTTTGTGCACAGTCGGCCGGCCGCGACGCATGTCGTCGTCGTCCATACACGGCAGGTCGTCGTGCATCAGCGAGTAGGCGTGAATCACTTCGGGCGCGCACGCGAGCAGCGTCGCGTCTTCCTCCCCCCCGGCAGCACGATAGGCAAACAGGACAAGGAGTGGACGCAGCCTCTTGCCCGGACTCTTCAGTCCATACCGGACGGCTTCTGCGATTCCAGCTGGCAGATCGGAGAGGTAGCCCGCACAGATCTCGTCGAGCCGTCGCTCGATTTTCAGCCGATCCGCATCGAAGCGAGGGGACACTTCCCTAGAGATCCATCTCCCTTAACTCGAAGCCCCCGTCGGACTTCTCGAGGAGCGTCTGCACCTTCGTCTCCGCCTTGTCGAGCTCGGTTGAGGCGGCGCGCAGCAGCTCAATGCCTTCTTCGAACAGCTTGAGTGACGCGTCGAGGCCGACCTGCTCTCCTTCCAGAGCGGCCATGATTTCATCGAGGCGCCGAAGACTTTTCTCGAACGTCACGATGGGACGGGTTGCCGGTTTGCGTCGTTGTATGTCATCGGAGAAATATCAGTGCGCGGCACGCGGGAGTGCAAACGCAATCACCTGATCGCTCCAGCCCCAGGCCTTACCGTCACCGCCAGCCGCGATGACGACGTACTGCCGGCCATCCGATCCAAGGTACGTCATCGGAGTAGCCTTGCCGCCTGCCGGCAGCGCCACCTTCCAGAGCTCGCGACCGGTTTTCAGATCGTAGGCGCGGAAGTAGCGATCGAGTGCCGCGCCGATGAATACCAATCCGCCGGCGGTAGTGATCGGGCCACCGAGATTGATCGCCCCCGGTATGTCCGGCGGCACGCGAATGCCGATGTTTTCGAGGCCTTCCGACGTTCCAAGCGGGACACTCCAGAGTATCTGTTGCGTGCGAAGGCTCACGGCCACGAGTGCTCCGAACGGAGGCGGTGTGCACGGCGCGTTCGATGGTCCAAGGTACAACTCTCGCTTGAGCACGAAGGGAGTGCCATGCATCATTGCGTATTCCGTCCCGATCCGCTCGCCCACCGTCTCGTGCCCGCGGTTCGCCTCAAACTCGGCGCGCGGAATTAGGGTGATGACTGCGGCAATTCGGTTAGTCGGGACGACTACGACTTCGTTGGCTGGATCGAAGGCGACGCCACCCCAATGCGCGCCGCCCACATTCGAGGGAATAATGAGCGAGCCCCGCGTGCCCGGCGGCGTGAAGGTGCCGTCGTGGCGGATCTCGTCGAAGCGCTTTAGACACGCGTCGCGATCTGCCGCGGTCGGTCCCCATACCTGATCGCGAGTCAGAGTCTGGGGACTGAGCGGTGGAAGCCCGGAGCTGAGGATCTGGGTAGGCCACGCCTCTTCTCCGGGGACGTCGCTCGAGGGAACCGCACCTTCGGTCACTGGGAAGATCGGCTTCCCCGTTTGGCGATCGAGCACGAAGAGCTGTCCGGTCTTGGTCCCCTGGAGAACCGCGTCGACCGGCCGGCCGCCGACGTTTACGGTGACGAGAGCGGGCGGTGATGCGTTGTCGTAATCCCAAAGGTCGTGTCGGACTGTCTGAAAGTGCCACAGCACCTTTCCGGTGCCGGCCTGAATTGCCACGACGGAATTCCCGTATTCGTTGCGCCCCTTCCTCTCACCGCCGAAATAATCCACGCTCGGCGAGCTCGTCGCGATGTAGACTGTTTTGCGACCAGGATCCGCTGCGAAAACCGTCCACGAGTTGGCGGCGCCGCTGTGGTGCGCGTTGGGGCCGATCCATGTACCCCACGCCGGATCTCCGCTGTTCTGCGGAACTGGATCAAACGTCCAGCGCAAAGCGCCCGTTCGCGCGTCGTATCCGCGGACCTCTCCACTCGCAGCATCGATCCGGTTGTTATCAGCGACCCCGGACCCGACGACTACTACGCCGTCTACAATCGTCGGCGGAGACGTCACCTCGTATTCCGACGCAAACGCGGGCGGGTTACGCAACCCATCGCGGAGATTCACAGTTCCACGAGCACCGAATTCCGTGCACGGCGACCCCGTCGCGGCATCGAGCGCGATCAAGCGCGTGTCGATGGTGGCGACGAAAATCCGCAGCGAGCACCGTGAGCCATTGACCACCGCGCTGTCCACCCACAGCGCCACGCCACGATTCGCGAAATCGCCGAACTGCGTCGCGCGATCGATCTGTGGATCGTAGACCCAGCGCTGCGTCCCGGTGACCGGATCGAGCGCGAACACCCTTCCCAGCGGAGTGCTCAGGTACATGGTTCCGCGAAAGACGAGCGGTGTCACCTCGAGCGCGGTCGGCGCTCTGGTTTTGAACGCCGGTGCTCCCTCCCCAGTGTGGAATCGCCACGTAACCTCGAGCGTCGAGACGTTTTCCGGCGTGATCTGCCGCAGGGGCGAGTGCCGGTCGCCGTACGGAGTCCGCCCGTAAATCGGCCACTCCCCATCAGCCGTGACGGCAGGACTGACCGGTCGCTCGGTGTCCTTTACCACCTGAATGTCGGCGCAATACCCGTTTACGGTGTTGCAATCCTGGTAAACCCGGAGGGTCCCGTGCTGACGCGCGCAAGCAACAGCGAGGATCAAGGCACAGACGAACGACAAGGCTCGAAGCATTCGGAGAAGATACAGATTGCCAGGCCCCGCATCTACGCGAATAACGCTTATCAAAACGCCCGGAGGCCATGAAAATCGAGGCTTGACTTGGGAGCTAATACCTTATAACCTTAAATCCGGATGAACGGATTGACTACATGACACCGACGCCCATTTTTGGCCAGATGACGGCCCTCGCCGACCCGACGAGGAGCAGGCTTCTGCTCGCCCTCGAGCGGAACGAGCTCACGGTCAACGAGCTGCGCTCGATCCTTCAACTCCCGCAGTCGACCATCAGCCGGCACCTCAAGATGCTGAGCGCTGAGGGGTGGGTAGAGGCGCGTGCGGAAGGAACCAGCCGGCATTACAGGATCGCGACCGATTCGCTTGACGCGGCCACGCGGCGGCTCTGGCACCTGGTCCGCGATGAAGTCATGCACACCAGCGCCGCCGACCAGGATGCGAAGCGAACGCAGGCAGTGCTTTCTGAGCGAAGCACCAAGTCGCAGCAGTTCTTTTCGACATCTGCCGGTCAGTGGGACAGGATGCGGCTCGAGTTATTCGGGCGCCGCGCTGACGTCGCCCTACTCGGGCTTCTCGACGAAAGCTGGAAGGTCGCGGATCTCGGCTGTGGAACGGGAGCCGTCTCGCTGGCGCTGGCGCCGTTCGTGGAGCAGGTGATTGCGGTCGACGAGTCGAACGCGATGCTCTCCGCGGCGCGGAAGCGGCTTCACGCAGTCAACAATGTTGATATCAGGAACGGCAGGCTCGAGGCGCTACCCCTCGGCGATGGCGAAGTGGACGTCGCCCTCCTCTTCCTGGTGCTGCACTATGCGACCGAGCCGACACGGGTGATCTCGGAAGCCGTCCGAGTGCTCAAGCCGGGTGGGCGTCTGCTGGTACTCGACATGATGCCGCACGACCGGCAGGACCTGCGGCAAACCATGGGACACCTCTGGCAGGGATTCGACGCCGCCACGCTCGGAGGCTGGATGGAAGCAGCAGGATTGGAAGGCTTTCGCTACAACGGACTTCCGGCTGATCCCGACGCCAAAGGTCCGATGCTTTTCGCCGCCTCCGGCAAACGGAGCGCGGTCGCAGCAAAGAGCTCGCGCAAGAAAGCGGATGCGGTTCCGCTCATGAAAACCGCGTAATCACGGACAAACGCCGAATTCCAATGGAGCGCACAGTGGGCACGATCATAGAACCGATGAACGCATTCGCGGCGGCAGTCGAAGCTGGACGGGAGCCATACAAGGTCAAGGATCTCGAGCTCGCCGAATACGGACGCAACGAGATTCGCCTGGCCGAACACGAGATGCCCGGCCTGATGTCGCTGCGCGCGGAGTACAAGGCCAGCCAGCCTCTCGCCGGCGCCAGGATCATGGGCTCACTGCACATGACGGTGCAGACGGCCGTTCTTATCGAGACGCTCACACACCTCGGCGCCGACGTGCGTTGGGTATCGTGCAACATTTTCTCGACGCAGGATCACGCCGCCGCGGCGGTTGTCGTGGGCAAGACCGGCACGGTCAGCGATCCGCACGGCGTCCCGGTGTTCGCATGGAAGGGGGAGACGCTCGAGGAGTACTGGTGGTGCACCGACCAGGCGCTCGTCTGGCCAGATGGCTCTGGTCCCAACCTGCTGCTGGATGACGGCGGCGATGCTACGCTCCTCGTTCACAAAGGCGTGGAATTCGAGAAGGAGGGCCGCGTTCCCGAGTTCGATCCCAACAAGGATCCCGAGGAGTACGGTGTCATCCTCGGTCTGTTGAAGCGTGAGTTCAAGAAGGACCCACAGCGCTGGACGCGCATGTCGAAGGATCTGCGCGGCGTGTCCGAGGAGACGACGACGGGTGTGCACCGGCTCTATCAGATGATGGAAGCGGGAACCCTGCTCTTCCCCGCAATCAACGTCAACGATTCGGTGACGAAGTCAAAGTTCGACAACTTGTATGGCTGCCGTCACTCGCTCACGGACGGAATTCTGCGCGCGTCCGATGTGATGCTGGCCGGCAAGGTCGCGGTTATCTGCGGCTACGGTGACGTCGGCAAGGGCTGCGCGCAGGCGCTCAAAGGCCAGGGCGCACGCGTAGTGGTCACCGAGATCGATCCGATCTGCGCGCTGCAGGCGGCGATGGAAGGTTACCAGGTGACGACACTCGAGGATGTCGTGAAGACCGCTGACATTTTCGTCACGGCGACCGGCAATATGAACATCATCAGCGCCGAGCATATGGCGCAGATGAAGGACAAGGCGATCGTGGGCAACATCGGACATTTCGACAACGAGATCGACATGGCCGGGCTCAAGAAGACCAAGGGCATCAAGCGCGTGCAGATCAAGCCGCAGTACGATGAGTACGTGTTCCCCGACGGGCACAGCGTGATGATCCTTGCCGAGGGCCGGTTGCTGAACCTTGGCTGTGCGACGGGTCACCCGAGCTTCGTGATGTCGGCGAGCTTCACCAACCAGGTGATGGCGCAGATCGAGTTGCATACGAACTGCGACGCTTACGAGTGCAAGGTCTACACGCTGCCGAAGAAGCTCGACGAGAAGGTCGCGCGGCTCCATCTCGACAAGCTTGGCGTGAAGCTCACGAAGCTGTCGAAGGACCAGGCAGACTATCTCGGAGTTCCGACCGAAGGGCCCTACAAATCAGAGCACTACAGGTATTAAAAGGAAGAAAAGCAAAGAAGACTACCTGCCGGGGGCTGTCGGCGTGCCAGTTTATGGCAGCGGGCTCGCCTGAAAACAAAAAGCCCCGCCCGAAATGGCGGGGCTTTTTGCTACCTCAACTAAGCAGTGTGTTGCCGTGTCAAAGACTCTGGCACCCACCAAGGCTTTGCAATGACCTTCAGACTGCGACTGGCCGCTCTCGTTCTCCTTGCCTCGACAGTTCACCCGCCGAGCACGCGCGCGCAAGACTCCAAACCCGGCGTCACCGAAGGGCTGTGGGAAGCGAAGCGACGATTCGGTCCGGACGTCCGTGGTCAGCTCATGATTACGCGGGCCGCCGATGGGTGGCGCGCTGATGTAGCAGGAGTGCAAGCGCCGGTACGAGTGAGTGGTGACACCGTGTCGCTCGAGTTGCCGAATCATGGGGGCGCCTTGATCGCCTACCTGTCCAAGGATCGCTCGACGATATCGGGACATTGGATTCAGCCTGCAATAGTCTCGAGCGGAAGCGAATACGCATCGCCGATCACGCTCAAACGTGATGGGTCCGGGCGTTGGACAGGGAATGTCGTTCCCCTCGATGACACAATGACGATGTACCTGTTGATCCGGAAGCGGCCGGACGGCACACTCGGCGCCTTCCTCCGGAACCCGGAACGCAACCTCGGCAGGCAGCTTCGGGTCGACCGCATCGAGAGCGCCGGCAACGAAGTTCGAATGATGGGCAAGTGGAACGGCAACGGCCCCGAACGCGCGCTCGGCTCCGGCGTGCTCAACGACGACGGGTTCTCGCTGTTTCTTCCCGGACGCGGCGGCACTTTCGATTTCAGGAAAGTTAGCGACCGCGAATACTCTGATTTCTATCCAAGGGGCAGACCAAGCGGCTCTTATACCTACAGTCCGCCGCCGCAAACTGGCGATGGGTGGGAGACGGGCACTTTGGCCGGAGCGGACCTTAACCAGGACACCCTCAGCAACTTCATGCTCGCCATGGTCAATCTCCCGATGGACTCGTTGAAGTCGCAGCAGCTTCATGCGGTGCTCATCGCCAGGCACGGAAAGCTGGTGCTGGAAGAATATTTTCACGGAGAGGATCGCGGTCACGCGCACGACACGCGATCAGCCGCAAAGAGTATTACGTCGACGCTCGCCGGCGCCGCGATTCACGCGAGGCGTGGTGTCACACTGGCATCACCGGTCTACGCTGTCATGAACGGCGGAAGATTTCCGGATACGATCGAGCCGCGGAAACGAAGAATCACCCTTGAACACCTGCTGTCAATGTCGTCAGGCTTAGACTGCGATGACGGCGATGACAAGTCGCCCGGCAATGAAAGCGCGGTGATAGATCAATCCGACGAGCCTGACTACTATCGGCTCATCCTGCGGCTCGGCACGATTCGCGAGCCGGGGGAGAAATCGGTGTACTGCAGCATCAACCCGCACCTCGCGGGCGGGGTGCTGAAGAATGCCTCCGGAAGCAGTTTGCCGGACCTGTTCTCCGAACTGGTCGCGCGCCCTCTCGGCCTGGACAGCTACTACCTCCCACTGACACCCACCCGCGACGTTTATATGGGAGGAGGAGTCCGTCTGACGGCGCGAGCGTTCGCGAAGTTCGGTCAGATGTACCTGGACAGCGGCGTGTGGAAGGGAAAGCGGATTCTGGATGCGTCGTACGTCGCAAAAGCGGGCGCGCCGAAGTACGCGATGAGCGGAATTCACTACGGTCTCGCGTGGTGGGTGACCGACTATCAGTATCGGGGCGAAACCATTCAGGGATATTTCGCCGGTGGAAATGGCGGCCAGATCGTAATGGTCATTCCGAAACTCGACATGGTCGTGACGATCTACTGCGCGAACTATCAGGATGCA
>DATHGO010000144.1:0-8855 GCA_035317585.1 Gemmatimonadaceae bacterium
GTCTGAAAGAGTAGAGGCGTCACCATGTTCACGCGCTTGTCGGTGCATTGGGCGCTCAGAATGGTCGCGATCGCCAACTGGAGTGGCGTCTCGTAATCGAGTTCTGTGCGCGCATCTGGATAGGCACGCTTGAGACGGGAAAAGACCTCGAGGGCGTAAGGACCGATTGCATTCTTCGCAATTCGCCGGGGTCGACGCTTTTTCGGCGGACGAGTAGCAACGCCCTTTTTTCTCTTCACGATCGCGCGTTTCATTTGGACCGCCTCTTTCGCGCGAACGCGAGCACGTCCTCAGCGCTCCGCGTGTTGAGAATCTCGCCCGCCTCGAGCCACGCCTTTCTCGCCATTCCAATCCCAAAGTGGACATTATCGAGTGCGGCGGTCGAGTGTGCGTCGGGCCCGATCTCGATCGTCACGCCCAGTTCCTTTGCCTGACGGCAGTAGCGCCAGTCCAGATCGAGCCGATGTGGATCGGCGTTGAGCTCCACCGCCACACCAACCTGCGCGGCTTTTTCGAGCACCGCCTCGATGTTGATCGGGTAGGGCTCACGGGTGAGAAGCAATCTGCCGGTCGGATGCGCCAGGATCGTGAGATGTGGATCATCGAGAGCCGCGAGCACGCGCTTCGTCATCGCGTCCCCATCCATGCTGAAGCGCGAATGGATAGATCCCACTACGTAGTCGAAACCGTCCAGAATTTCCGCGTCGTAGTCGAGCCGGCCATCCGCCAGGATGTCGGCTTCTATTCCCTTGAGGATGCGGAAGCCTTTCATCTCCGCATTCAGGCGGTCGATTTCCTCTTGCTGCCGCAGAAGCTTGTCTCGCTTTAGGCCGCCCGCGTAAAACGCTGACTCCGAGTGATCGGAGATTCCGATGTAATCCCAGCCGCGTTCCTGTGCGGCGTTAGCCATCTCCTCGATCGTCGCGGTTCCGTCGGAATAGTCGGAATGACAATGCAGAACGCCGCGGAGATCATCATAGGTCACCAGGTCCGGCAGCTCGCGTCGCGCCGCAGCCTCGATTTCACCCATCCCTTCCCGCATCTCGGGCGGAATCGGCTCCAGGTCGAGCGCCGCGAAAAACGCGCCTTCATCCTTCAGGACGACGCTCTTTCCGCCCTTCCCGATCAGCGAATTGCCGGCGATTTCGAACCCGCTGTTCCGGGCGAACACGTTCATCTCTGCGACGTGCGCGCTGCTTCCGGTCGCGCGCCATAGCGCCACCGGGTAATCCTCCTTTCCGACACAGTGCATATCGAGGTGCGTTCCATCGACGAATCGAATGTGCACCGAGCCCGGGTCCTCGCGAGTCTTGCTCTCGGCCACACCGGGAGACCGTGCAAACGATGCCGCCACCTTCGCGGGATCCGCCGAACATTCGGCCACGATGTCTATGTCGCCGACGACTTCGTTGTGCCGGCGGATTGACCCCGCGACCTCGGCCTGGGCGATATCGGGGTGCTTCACGATGTTGGCGAGCAGGAGGTGCGCCTCGATTGCCGCCGCCGGAAAGCGCTTGAGGTGCGCGTCGCGCCGCAGGATCTCGATCCCTCGGAGGATCTTCTCCGCTGTCTTCTTGCCGAACTTCGGCAACTCGGCCAATTGGCCGTTCTGCGCCACGCGTTCCAGGTCTTCCAGCGTCTGTACGCCGAGCGCGTCGTGGATGACCTGAATCCTGGCCGCGTTGAGTCCCGGAACGCGAAAGAGCTCCAGCAATCCCTCCGGCAGTCCCTCCCGCAGCTGGTTGAGATACGAGGACTCGCCAGTCTCGACCAGCTCACGAACGACCGACAGGGTCGCGGGTCCTATTCCCGGCGTGTCCGCCAGCTCGCCCGAGCGCAGCAGGGGAGCGAGATCATCGGTGTCGAGCGCAATGAGCGAACGGGCCGCGCCGGCGTATGCGCGCGCCTTGAACTTCTGTTCGCCTTTTACCTGGAGGAGGGCGCCGATCTGGGTGAGAACGTGCGCGGCCGAGCGGGAATCCATGCCCCAATATATGAGGGCGGAGAACTAGGCCGTCTCTTCGATTCCGGCGTGGAAGGGCAGCGTCTTCACGATCTCTTCAATCTGCTTCTGAATCAGCTCGAGCTCCTGGCTGGCACCTTCGCTGTCGAGCATTCCGTGGCGCATCGTGACCGCGACGCGGTTCATGTACTTGATCTTGGTGATGATCTCTTCCGTCGCGCGGCGGAGCCGGATGTAGCGTCTCTTGTCGGCGAGAGCGCGGTGACAACGCCGCTCGAGGTCCTGGGGAGTGAGTTTTCTGGCTACTTCGACCGCCTCGGCGATCGTCCGGCCCGGAACGGCGCCGTGATCCGGAATGCCCATCTGATCGCTCGACGGATCGCTGAACCAAAGCCTGCCAATGTATTCCACGCCATCGTATGCCAGACGGAGCGCGACCTTGTATTCCTTGCCGTCGACCATGATCGAGCTGATCGCGTGCTGTGTGACGCCGGAGTCTGATGTCATGACCGAGTTTCAGCTTCGTACGGACGGAGTGGATTCATCTAGGAATGGGTCGAGTGCCGCGAATAGCCCTTGCGGTTGTTCAACGTACGGCACATGGCCGCACTCGTCCAGAACCACGAGGTTCGTTCCGAGCGCACTGGAGGCTTCACTGGAAGACGCGAGTGGAATCGGATCGTCACGGCCAGAAACGATTATCGAGGAGATTTTGATCCCTTTCAGGTCACGGATGAGGTCAAAATCCCCCAGACTTTCCCATACGGATTCCTGTATCCGGCCGACGACCCTGAAGGGTGTGAGGTCTGCCGCCTTGTGCGGATCCGAAAAATAACCCGCGACCCCGAGCTCGAAGGCGCGCTGCCGGTAGGCCTCTGGATCCCTCTCTCGCAAGCCGGACGCCGCCAACTCGTCGCGTAACCTTTGTATCTCGGGACTCTGTTGCCGGCGGGCGAATTCCGCCTCGAACTGACGTCGGTACTCCCTCGTCAAAGGCCCGGGGCTGATCAGCGCGATGCGATCAGGCGCGCGCAAATGAGGATTTACACTCTGTTCGATCGTATAAAGGAGCCCGAGCATCGCGCCCCACGAATACCCGACGACCGACAACGGGTCGAGCCTGAACTCCTCGACTACTGCTCCCAGGTCCTCGACGTGGGTCCGCCACGTGATCGGAACCCGCGCGTCGGCCCTGGAGCGACCGCCTCCGCGCTGGTCGTAAAAGATCAGATCGTGCTTCTCGCCCAGGTGCAACATCTGCGGCAGCAGATAGCGGTGGTCCGCGCCCGGTCCACCGTGAAGAACGAGCAGCTTCGGAGCGTTGGCGCGACCGTACTTCGCCCAATAGAGTGGCGAGCCGGTAGTAGTCGTAAATCCTTCTTCCCGGGGCGCGGGGATCGGCTTGGGCATCGACAGCTAGCTCGGCAACCTCACGAGAGCGGCAACACCCTTCGACTACCGCGCGGTGAAGTCGGTCTTGCTCGTCACCGCCCGGCAGGTCTCGGCGATCAGCTCGGCGGCGTGATCCAGATCCTGGATGCTCACCAGCTCGTTCGGCGAATGCATATAGCGATTGGGGACGGAGACGAGACCCGTCGCGACTCCCTCGCGCGCGATGTGAATCGCGTCGGCATCCGTGCTCGTCTCCCGTCCAGCCGCATGCAACGAAAAGGGGATCTTCCGGTTTTCCGCCGTCTTCCGCAGCAGCTCGAACACGACCGGAGAGATGATCGACCCGCGCGTCAGCACCGGGCCTCCATCGATGGCGGCGTCACCGTATTCCTTCTTCTCGACACCGGGATGATCGATCGCGAACGTGACATCGACGACGATTGCCATCTGCGGGCCGATGCTGGTCGCGCACACACCCGCCCCGCCACCGCGATAGCCGATCTCTTCCTGCGTCGTAGCGACGGCGACGACTTTGGCAGAACCGGGCTTGTCCGCGTACCGGCGCAGCGCCTCGAGGACGACGAACGCGCCGATCCGGTCGTCGATCGAGCGCGAAACGAGTCTCCCATTCGGAAACTCCATAGTACGCGAGTCGATTACGCCCGGGTCGCCGACGAGCACCAGCTCCTCCGCCTCTTTTTTTGTCTTGGCGCCAAGGTCCACCCAGATGTCGGTGAACTTCGCCGCCTTTTCACGCTCTTCCTGCTTGATGAGATGGATCGGCTTTTTTCCCACGACGCCGAACACTTCACCTTTGCGGCCGATGAATCGAAGACGCTGTCCGATGAGTACCTGGGGATCCCAGCCGCCAATCGGCTGGATGTAGGCGTAGCCCTGGTCGTCGATGTAGCTGACGATCACGCCGATCTCATCGATGTGACCGGCCAGCATGATGGTCGGCTTGCCGCTGCCATTCACTTCGGCGAGGCTGTTACCGGCAACGTCGCCACTCACCTTCGCGAATTTCTTCGCGTACTCGCGCCACAGCTTTGCGGGCGCGGCCTCGAAGCCGGAAGGGCCCGGCGTATCGAGGAGTTTCTTGAGAAAGCTGAGGGATTCAGTCGCGATCATCGGGGGGCGGGGGGCGGGTGCACGTGGGAGGGTCGAATATAGCACCGTGCGGAGGACGCTCCTAACTCACGCCCGCGAACGACTCTTGCAAGGCAGGCGTCGAACGATGCGAATGCAAAACCAACTGCTCTTCTCGCAGTTGGCCTTCTCCGTTAGTCATCAGTTGCCAGTGTCCAAATCCCAATTCCAAAAGAAATGAGAACAAGCGTCAGTCTGCTGCTCCCAGTCGTGCTCGGCGCGGTCGTCCTGCCCTCTCGTGCCGACGCACAGGGCGTAGCGACTTCCGCGCCACTCACCAACATCCGCTACGAGGTGACGTTCACGCGCGCGAACGGGGAGCGCCGTCAGGTGACGTCCACGATGACGTTCACGGTGGGAGGGACGGATCCTGTTCTGCTCTCGCTTCCCAAGTGGACGCCCGGAGCTTACGAGATCGACAACTTTGCGCGCGACGTGTCCAACTTCTCGGCGGAGCAGTCGGGGACCTCGCTGGCCTGGGACAAGATCGATCCCGACACCTGGCGCATTCGCCCTCGCGGAGTGGGCGAAGTCACGGTGCGATTCGATTATCTGGCCGATAGCCTCGACAATGCGAACACGTGGTCGCGCCACGATTTCCTGCTCTTCAATGGGACGAATCTCTTTCCGTATCCTGAGGGCAGGGAATTCGACTTTCCAGCGTCGGTGACAGTGAACACGGAAGCTGGATGGAAGGTCGTGACCGGAATGACGACGGCTGGCGCGCACCGCTATACCGCGTCGAACTATCACGACCTGGTGGACATGCCGTTTTTCGTTGGACAGTTCGATCTGGACAGCGCGCAGATATCGGGGACGTGGGTCCGCTTTGCCACGTATCCCTCGGGAAGTGTCACCGGCGGGGCGCGCGTCGCCGTCTGGGAAGCGCTGAAGCGAGTGATTCCGGCCGAGGTAAAAGTGTTCAATGAAGTGCCGTGGAACACATACAGCGTCCTACAGATCACCGATTCATCCTACGGGGGCGGCTCGGGTCTCGAGCACCAGAATTCCCACGTCGATGTGCTGAGTCCCGGAATGCTCGGCACACCGGTGCTTCCGTCCCTCTACGCGCACGAGATTTTTCACGCCTGGAACGTCAAGCGCCTGCGACCAGCCGATTTGTGGCCGTACAGGTACGACGAGGAACAGCCAACGCCGCTGCTGTGGATCAGCGAGGGAATCACCGACTACTACGCCGATCTGTCGGAAGTTCGTGGCGGGATCGTGGACGCGAAGGGCTTCTACATGCTGACCAGTGACAAGATATCGCAGGTCGGCGAGCTGCCGCCGACCGCGCTCGAGGATGCATCGCTCTCGACGTGGATACATCCACGCGATGGAACCGAATACATCTACTATCCAAAGGGGTCGCTTGCCGGATTGCTGCTCGACATCATGGTCCGCGACGCGAGCGACAACCACAGCTCGCTCGACGATGTGATGCGCACCCTTTACAACACCGCCTACAAGAATGGTCGCGGCTTCACCTCCGACGAGTGGTGGGCCACGGTGAGCAAGGCCGCGAAAGGGAAATCCTTCACCGACTTCTATTCACGCTATATCGACGGTCGCGAGGCATTCCCATACGACAAGGTCCTTCCGCTCGCAGGGCTTCGACTCGCGCGCGATACCACGCGAGTGCCGCAGCTTGGAATCGCGAGTCTTCAGGATTCGAGCGGCTTGCACGTGACCGAAGTGATTCCCGAAAGCGCCGCCGCCGCTGCGGGCGTCCAGCCCGGGGATCAACTGATCTCCGTCGGCGGATTCAACGCCGACGATCCAAACTGGACGGACAAATTTCGCTCGCGCTATTCCCGCCAGCCCGAAGGCACGGAGCTCCCAGTGGTCGTCCGGCGAAATGGTGCGGAGCAAACTCTGACAGCCCGCCTTCGCTTCGTGACGCGCGTCGGCTCGCGTCTGGTCGAGGACCCGCGCGCGTCGGCGAAAGCGCGGAGAGTGAGAGATGGACTACTGCGCGGAGTGACTCAACCCTAATCGCAGGAGCTCGCAGCCATGAGCCGGCCCGCCGACAGCCCCCGGCCGGTAGTCATAAGTTGCAGTTAAATAGTTGCAGTTAAATCCCGGCCGGTAGTCATAAGTTGCAGTTCAATTCTTGAGGACAGCTTTTGCGATGGTCTGCAGCTGCATATTGGACGTCCCCTCGTAGATCGTCCCGATCTTGGCATCGCGATAAAATTTCTCCACCGGGTAATCCTTCGTGTAGCCGTAGCCCCCGAACAGCTCGACGCAGAGCGAGGTGACACGCTCGCACACCTGTGAGGAGAAGAGCTTCGCCATCGCCCCCTCGCGCGCGATGTCCTTTCCCGCGTCCTTGAGGCGCGCAGCGTTGTACACCATGAGCCGCGCGGCTTCGATTTCGGTTGCCGCCTGCGCGATCTGGAACTGAACGCCCTGAAATTCGGCGAGTGGCTTCCCGAACTGCTTGCGCTCTTTGAGATACTTGATGGTGGCATTGAGCGCTCCCTGCGCGATGCCGATCATCTGCGCGCCGATGCCGACGCGCCCTCCGTTCAGAGTGTTGATCGCGATCTTGTAACCCTGACCGACGGGGCCGAGCACGTTCTCCTCGGGAACCTCGCAGTTGTCGAGCAGCAGCTCGACGGTGCTCGAAGCGCGAATCCCGAGCTTGTCCTCCTTCTTGCCGACCTTGAATCCCTTGAAGTCCCGCTCGATGATGAAGGCAGTGATCCCCCGATAACCGGCCGATGGATCGGCGTTCGCGAAGACGACGAAGATTCCCGCCTCCGCACCGTTGGTGATCCAGAGCTTCTGGCCATTGAGGACCCAACGATCGCCGCGCTTCTCGGCGCGCGTCGCCAGACCGAACGCGTCGGACCCTGACCCCGACTCGGACAGCGCGTATGCGCCGACGACTTCAGACGTAAGCATTGGCAGATACTTCGATTTCTGCGCATCGCTGCCGTATCGAACGATCGGATAATTGACGAGGGTGTTCTGAACGTCGCACACGATCGCCGACGCAGCATCCACCTTGCTGATCTCTTCGACCGCGAGCGTAACCATGAAGAGCGTACCGCCGGAGCCGCCGTACTGATCCGGCACCTCGATGCCCATGAGGCCGAGCTCGAAATATTTCGGAAGCAGTGCGGGATCGATTTTTCCAGCCCTCTCCATTTCCGCAACCCGCGGCCTGACCTCCTCGTCCGCGAACGCCGCAACGGCATCGCGGAACATCGTCTCCTCTTCCGAGAGGAGCGTCAGCGCGGCTGGTGATGCAGTCGTGTCAGTTGGCATGTCGATCGGGAAGCGCGGTATGGTGCGCCGTCTTCGCGCGGCACGCATCGCCGCAAAGCTTTTCCGAGCACTCCGGATCCCAGCACCGGTCGGCATCGGCACCCTCGAAAGGCCTGACCGGCTCGATTCCGGCGCGATCGAGAATCAGCTCGGCCAGCTTTTCATGCACTCCAAAAGCTGGTGTGACGCTGAACGTCACCCGCGGAAAGGCGCTTGCTGCCGCGGCCACCATCCGGGGAATGTCGGCAGTCGAATGGCGCCCTGGGGATAACATGTATGGGAAAACGGTGATATCCGTCGCACCTGCTTCGACACAATCTGTAAATCCACGGCGGATGTCGGGTTCGGCCAGGTCCATGTGCGCGTATCGCACGACCACCTCCGGGCCTGCCATTGTCTGCAAGAGGTTCGACATGCAAATGAGCATGTCGTTGGCCTCCGCTCTCACCGAGCCATGATCGACGATCAGAATTCCCTTCATGCGTGCAAAATGGCGCGGTGCCCGTCCGACGACTAGTGTGCGGCTTCGTCCAGCGTCGTACCCTCATGCCAGATTGGTCGCGCCAGGCCGTCGGCGTCCTCGTAGAAGTGGATCTTGTTCGGAGCGTAGGTCTTGGTGAGGAAAATTATCTGCCCTGTATGCATGGCGAAGTGCTCGACTACGTGATAGACCGCGGCCAGGACCGTAGTCTCACGACCCTGGATTACGATCGATCGCTCCAAATCCTTCTCTGACAAGCCCGCCAGCACCGCGTCGGCTTCACGCAGTACGCCTTCGAGATTGTCGAGGAGTACCGACCCCTCGTCGCCTGCTTTCCGCACGAACTCGCTGGCGCGATTGCGCGTGATCTGACGCCCGCCGATGCCCCCGAGAATCCACTCTGTGACGTTGCCGGTTAGGTGAACGAGGAGATTGCCGACGCTGTTGGAAGCGTGATTTGGCCGCGCCCACACGGCGCTCCGCGGCAGCGCGTTGACGCAGTGCCGGAGCTTGATCGGATACTCCTTGGTCAGCCAGTAGCGCGAGCGCGAAAGGAAGATTTCGGGTACCGACACTAGCCCGTCCTTGCCTCGG
>DATHGO010000145.1:0-3202 GCA_035317585.1 Gemmatimonadaceae bacterium
GCAGGAGTTTCGCGCGCGCACCGGCATCGAGGTGGTGATGGAACTGTCAGTCGACGGCGGGGAGCTTTCAGACGATCTCGGCAGCTCCGCGTTCCGGATTCTTCAGGAGTCACTGACGAATGTCGCACGCCACGCCCACGCAACGCGTGTGACCATCCGGCTCGAGCAGACTCCTACGCTCCTCACGCTGGAGGTGTCCGACAATGGCCTTGGCTGTACGTCCGGGTGTATCGAAGCGAAGGGATCACTGGGACTGCTCGGCATGAGGGAGCGGGCGCTGGCGTGCGGTGGCGAATTCACAATCGTTGGACAGGCCAATCGAGGCACTACTGTGCGGCTCAGCGTACCTCTCGCTGTCGGAGCCGTACGATGATCAGGCTCGCCATCGCCGACGACCACCCGATAGTGCGCGAAGGTCTACGCCGAATCGCGAGCGAGGACGAGGGCATCTCGGTCGTAGGTGAAGCATCGACCGGCGCCGAGCTGTTTCGACTGCTGGCCGCGGCGGCGGTGGACGTGGTGCTACTCGATGTCAGCATGCCCGGCGCCAGTTTCATCGTGACGCTTCGTGAGCTCCGCTCCCGGCATCCGACGGTAAAAGTGCTGGTGCTGAGCGCGCACCCTGAGGATCAGTGGGCTGCGCGCTCGCTCCAGGGTGGAGCGGCGGGATACCTCACCAAGGATCATTCGCCGGACCAGCTGGTGCAGGCGATTCGCAGGGTCGCGAGAGGCGGCAAGTACGTGAGCGAATCGATGGCCGAACGATTGGCGGGAATGGTAGACGGCGGCATGACGCGCGCGCCGCACGAACGACTGAGCGATCGCGAGTTCGAGGTTCTCCGCGCCCTCGGCAGCGGCATGTTGGTCAAGGACGTGGCAGCGCAGCTTCGAATCAGCGCGAAGACGGTCAGCACCTACCGAGCCCGGCTGCTCGAGAAGATGGGGCTCGAATCGAAGGCGGATCTGGTGCGCTACGTGGCAGCCCACGAACTGCTCAAATGACGACGCGGATGTAATCAGCCGTTTGTCGCGCTCGCTGTCAGCCAAAGTCCTACACTGAAACGGCAAAACAACCTCGCGCCTTCGGTGTACCACGACCATATGTTGCACCACATGAAACAACAGCTCGTGAGTTGCACGACGTGAAACAACAACTCGTCGAGATGAATGCCGCACTCGGGCCCAATCAAACGGGCCGCGTCGAGACGCGGGCCGACTTTCCACACGTCGTGACAAGCCAGGCGTTCGACTGGCCCGGACTGCGACTCGAGGCCGGTAGCAACAACATCGCCAGCGTCGACGACGTTGCCGGCATTCATCACTACATCTCGATGAACCTCGACGATCGGCCGCTCACGCTCGAAGTCAAAGGTCAAAACGGCTTTCGCCGCGTCGTCCTCCGCCGCGGCAGCGCCTGGGTCAACCCGGCCGGCGATCTCATTTCCGTCCGTCTCAATAGCACGTTCAGCTACGTGCGGATGTCGATCGACCCGGTCTTCTTCGATCGCGTCGTCACGACCGATCGCTGCGGCTCCCCAGTGGAGCTGCGACGTACTTTCGGAATTGCGAAATCGCAAATCGGACACATACTCGGCGCGCTCGTCGCCGAGTCGGACGCGGGAAATCCGGGCGGACTCGCGTTCGTCGAGGCGCTCGCAACTGGCCTGAGTCAACAGGTCGCGATTCACGCCGGCGCCTGCGCACCGCGTGCGGCACGGCTGCGTGGTGGACTTTCCTCCCTCGCCAAGCGCCGCGCGCTCGAATTGATGGACGCGCAGCTCGACGCGAGCTTGACGGTGGAATCTCTGGCGCGCGAAGTCGATCTATCCCCAGCGCACTTTGCCCGTGCCTTCAAGGAGACTATGGGTCGCGCTCCGCACCGCTATCTCCTCACGCTTCGCCTCCAGCGCGCGCGCCGGCTGCTCGACGCGCCGGACGCGGTGCTGTCCGACGTCGCCCTGCGCGCCGGTTTCGCCGACCAGGCGCATTTCACCCGCCTCTTCAAGCGCGAGTTCGGCGTAACTCCCGGCGTGGTGGTCAGAAGCCGCCGATAGCAGGTTCGTTCCAAAAATAGCGGCGCCTTTGTTCAAGACTCAGCCGGCTATTCGACCGAGCTTTCGCGTAGTCACACATCGTATCACTCCAAGCGCAAAGGCAGGTCGAAATAACCATGTCAGCCAACGCCGTGTCCGTGAGAATGCGCCGGATGATCGCGCCGCATCACACTGGCTCCCAATCGATCACCATTCGACAACTATCCGCCCTCGAGTTCGTGGCCCTGCTCCCCGATCTCATTGAGCTTTTTATTGAGACGGCAAACGTCGATTCCGCGGACGGGTTTCTTGCCCCGATCGCGCGCGCGGTAGCACGAGACTACTGGATCTCGCTGATTCCGGAGCTCGAGGGTGGATCGCGTCTGATCCTCGTTGCGTACCGCGAAAACGTCGTGACCGGCTCCGCCCAGCTCGCGCTTTCTCGACTTTCCAACTCATCCCATCACGCCGAGCTGGAGAGTTTGTTCGTGGAGAGAGCGTCGAGAGGCCAGGGCATCGGCAGCTTGCTTATGCAGGCACTCCACTGCGTGGCTCGGCAAAATGGTCGAACTCTGATTCTCCTCAGCACGCGCCGCGGAGAGCCGGCCGAGGGTTTTTACAAAGCCTTAGGCTATAAGGAAATGGAAGCGATTCCGGGCTGGACAATTGATCCAGCGGAAGAGCGGGACGACCACGTGACGCTGTATCAGGAGCTCGCGCCGGTCAATTAGGTCTTCACCGTTGCCGATAGCAGTTTCGTTCAAAAACTCACGCCGCCCTTGTTCAAGACTTCGGCGGCATTTCGACCGAGCTTTCACGTTGTAACAGTGGTATCCACACGAACGCAAAACTCAGGTCGAATTCTTATGTCACACTTTACACGAATCATCAGCGCTTCATTTGTGGTCGCGTTGGCCGCATGCGGCGGCGGAACGGGCCCATATGGCTCCAAGACTCAATCGCCACCGCCTCCCCCACCCCCTCCTCCGGGGAACACCGTTTCAGCAACGGCGGCTCTGGCCTTCACACCGAACTCACTCACCGTGAATTCAGGAGAGACCGTCACGTTCGCGTTCGGTGCGGTCGCGCACAACGTCACGTTCGACACGCCGGATGCTACCACGCCGACGGACATCCCCGGTAATAACAGCAACGTCTCGGTCGACCGC
>DATHGO010000146.1:0-9623 GCA_035317585.1 Gemmatimonadaceae bacterium
GATTTAGTGGGTGTCGCGGGCGATCGTCGAAGGGAGATAGTAGCAAAGCCCAACTCATCTCCGATTTTCAGTTTTTTCGCGCACAGCGTATTTGGAATTGAGTCCGTACACAACATGGAGATGACCAAAATGCCCGACCTCGATCGTCGTCGTTTTTTTGGTGCTGCCGCGGCAACAATTGCCGCGAGCCAGCTTGGTCTGATCGCCCTTCCAAGGAGGTTGCAAGCTATGACTGGAGACATGACTGAAACTCTGACTGATGTCGGACGACAGACCGGCAGTGGTCGGGCCGATATTCGTCCGTTTCATGTGAGTTTTCCTGAAACCGACCTTACCGATCTCCGCCGGCGGATAAAGGCGACAAAGTGGCCTGAGAGGGAGACCGTCGCTGACGATACGCAGGGTGTGCGGCTGGCGACGATGCAGGCGCTTGCGAGCTATTGGGCAGATAACTACGACTGGCGGAAGGTGGAAGCCAAACTGAACTCGTACCCGAACTTCATCACCAACATCGATGGGATGGACATTCACTTCATCCACGTCAAATCGAAGGAAAAGAACGCCCTGCCGATGATCGTAACGCATGGGTGGCCCGGCTCCGTCATCGAGCAGCTGAAGATCATCGACCCACTCACCAATCCCACCAAGTACGGCGGTACCGCGGCGGACGCTTTCGACCTCGTGATCCCGTCGATTCCAGGGTATGGATTCTCCGGCAAGCCGACCGCCCCTGGCTGGAACCCCGTGCGTATCGCGAAGACGTGGATAACGCTGATGCGAAACCTCGGCTATACCAAGTATGTGGCCCAGGGCGGTGATTGGGGCAACTCCATCACAGAGATAATGGCGCTCCAGGCGCCACCCGAGCTGCTGGGGATCTCCACCAACATGCCGGCGACGGTTCCGCCGGAGATCGATGCGGCGATCGGCGCTGGCAAGCCGAAGCCTGCCGACCTCACCGCTGACGAATCGAGAGCTTGGGATCAGCTCGGCTTCTTCTACAAGAATGGGCTCGGCTACGCCAACGAGATGGCGCTCCGTCCGCAAACGCTCTACGGGATCGCGGATTCACCGATCGGTCTGGCAGCATGGATTCTGGATCACGATGATTCCAGCTACAAAATGATCGCGCGCTCTATTGCCGGACAGCACGAGGGTCTGTCGCGCGACGACATCCTCGACAACATCACGATGTACTGGTTGACGAACACGGCGATCTCCTCGGCCCGTCTCTATTGGGACAACGTACACACGCTACCGCCGGGAGGCTTCTTCACCGTCAGGAACGTCAAGCTACCGGTCGCCGTAACTGTCTTCCCCGACGAGATCTACGCGGCGCCGAGGACATGGGCGGAGAAGGCGTATTCCAACATGATCTACTACAACAAGTTCCCGAAGGGCACCCACTTCGCGGCATGGGAGCAGCCGGAGTATTTCGTGACTGGGATGCGCGACGGCTTCAAATCACTGCGTAGTTCCGCGACAGCAGGTGGCCGCGCCGATTAGGTCATAGACGGAACGTGGGCGAGAAAACCGGAGGTGGCTCAGCCATCTCCGGTTTTCAGTTTTTCCGCGGCCAGCGTATAGGGATTGGAAAACGTAATCGCATACGGACGACGGAGGAACGATGCTCAGGGACGCCCGCTGTGTGAGCTCTGCGGTCACAGCTCTCAGCTCATTCATACTTGCCACATCGATCGAGGCACAGACCATGACAACTCCACAAGCAGTCGCAACCGATGTAGCAACTGTCGTCGACAGAGTCCCCGCGAAACAGCGCACCACAGCGGCGGACAGCAGCATCCGACCGTTTCGAGTGCACGTGTCGGACGAGGCAATCACTGACCTCCGCCGTCGGCTCCAAATGACACGGTGGCCTGATAAGGAAACCGTCGCCGATGCATCGCAAGGCGCGCAGCTCGCGAAACTCCAGGAGCTCGTTCGCTATTGGGGCACGGATTACGACTGGCGAAAGGGCGAAGCAAAGCTGAACTCCTACCCGCAGTTCAAGACGACGATCGACGGCGTGGAAATCCACTTCATCCACGTCCGCTCCCGCCACCCGAACGCGCTGCCGCTAATCATCACGCACGGGTGGCCGGGCTCGGTCTTCGAGCAGGTCAAGCTGATCGGTCCCCTCACTGATCCGACGAAGTACGGCGGCCGGGCTGAGGACGCTTTCGATGTTGTGATCCCGTCGCTGCCGGGCTTCGGCTTTTCGGGGCCTCCAACAGAGACTGGCTGGGGGTTAGAGCGCATCGGCCATGCGTGGGCGGTGCTGATGAAGCGTCTGGGGTACACGCGCTACGTCGCCCAGGGCGGCGACTGGGGGGCCGGCGTCACCGAGGCGATGGGACGCCAGGCGCCGGCGGGCCTACTCGGCATCCACACCAACCTGCCGGCGGCTCTGACGCCCGAGGTGGAGGCGGTACTCGGCGGCGGACCAATCCCGGCGACATTCTCGGAGAAGGAGCGCTCGGCGATCACTGACTTCGGAGCGTACCTCAAAAGCGGGGGCCTGTCCTATCTGGTGATGATGGGCGCACGGCCGCAGGCGGTCGGCTATGGCCTGACGGACTCCCCTGCCGGTCTCGCGGGGTGGATGCTCGTGCACAGCGGGTTCACGAAGTGGACGTACGGCAAGGACCCGATGCAGTCGCCGACGAGAGACGATGTGCTGGACAACTTCTCCCTCTATTGGCTGACGAACACCGCGGCTTCGTCCGCGAGGATCTACTGGGAGAACCGCAACATGAACCTGACGAGCGCGGCCTCACAGAAGAGCAACGAGATCAAAGTCCCGGTGGCGATCACGGTGTTCCCCGATGAGGTCGTTCGCGTCCAGGAGTCATGGGCTCGGCGCGCCTTCCCCAACCTGACCTACTTCCACGAAGTCGACCGAGGCGGCCACTTCGCGATGTGGGAGTACCCGGAGCTGTTCGCGGCGGAGCTGCGCGCGGCGTTCAAACCGTTACGGTAGTCGAGCATAATCATCCGCGACTTCAAGAAAAAAAGAGGTCCACATGAAATCGACGCTGATCATGGGGGTAGCGATGCTGATCGCCGGAAGCGGTTTCGCGCCGGACGTGGCGCAGGCGCAGCAGCCGGGCACCAAACGAACCGACCTGCAGCGACACGATCTCAGCGTTCCCGGACGCGAGGTCATCCAGGTGCGGGTCGACTTCGACCCGGGATATGTCGCCCCCAGGCACACGCATTTCGGGGAAGAGATCATCTATGTCCTCGAAGGCACGCTCGTGTATGAGGTCGAGGGCAAGCCGCCGACGACGTACAAGGCAGGCGACGTCCTTCTCGTCCCGGCCGGAGCGATCCACAGCGTGAAGAACATAGGCAGCGGCAACGGGGCGGAGCTCGCCACGTATGTCGTCGAAAAAGGAAAACCGCTCATCACGCTGGTGAAGGACCAACAGGCTTCAGGTCAGTGAGCTGACCCATGCGCGAAGAGATCGACAACGATCGCCGAAAGTTCTTTGGCAAAGTGATGCTTACCCTGGCCGCAGGTCGAATTGGTTTGAAGAGGTTTGCGAAAATGCCGGTCACCGAGATCGTAGCTGAAAGAGGAATCATGAACGCGATGTCAGGTCGCACGTCGTTTGACTCACTGAAACAGATCGACGCCGGCGCTCTGAATGTCGGGTACGCGGAGGCCGGGCCAGCGAATGGCCCCGCAGTCATTCTGCTCCACGGCTGGCCGTACGACATTCACGCTTACGCCGATGTCGCCCCTCTTCTCGCCGCCAAAGGTTATCGGGTCATCATCCCTTACCTGCGCGGTTCCGGAACGACACGATTCCTCTCTGACGACACTGTTCGCAACGGAGAGCAGGCAGTCATCGCTGTAGACACTATCGCGATGATGGATGCACTCAAGATCCAGAAGGCTATAGTCGGCGGTTTTGACTGGGGCTCGCGAACCGCGGCGATCATGGCGGCTCTCTGGCCGGACCGTGTGAAGGCACTCGTCGCCGTGAGCGGCTATCTGATCGTAAATCTCAAGGCGAATCTGCAGCCGCTGCCGCCAAAGGCCGAGCTCGGATGGTGGTACCAGTACTACTTCGCGACCGAGCGTGGCGTGCTTGGCTACACCGCAAACACTCACGACTTCAACAAGCTCATTTGGCAGATCGCGTCGCCGAAGTGGAACTTCGATGACCCCACGTTCGACCGCACGGCAGCTTCATTCAACAATCCCGATCACGTCAAAATCGTAATTCACAACTACCGCTGGCGACTGAGCATCGCGGACGGCGAAGCGAAATACAGCGACCTCGAGCGGAAACTATTCGCGGGTCCGGCGATCTCGGTCCCCGCCATCACGATTGCCAGCGATTTCGATGGCGCGGCTGCCGATGGAAAGGCGTACGCCAGCAAATTCACCGGCAAGTATTCGCACCGCGTGCTGAGCGGTATCGGCCACAACGTGCCCCAGGAAGATCCACAAGCCTTCGCGAAGGCCATCGTGGATGTCGACGGTTTCTGACACCATGCGCGCGATCGAGGAGCTTGATAAATGCACGACTCAATCAATCAGGAGCGGCGCCGATTCATCAGAAGTGCGACTGCTGCGCTCGGCGCGGCGAGGCTCGGCGTCATCGGATCCGCGGTGCAACAAATGGCATGCGCAGCGCTGACTGAGAGAAGTGAGGGCGCACTCCCCTCGTTGAGCGGAGCGACAGAGTGGCTCAACTCACCACCGCTTACGCCAGCGGGCCTGCGCGGGAAAGTCGTGCTCGTCGACTTCTGGACTTATACGTGCGTCAACTGGCTGCGCACTCTTCCATTTGTCCGTGCCTGGGACAAGAAATACCGCGATCAGGGATTGGTCGTAATTGGCGCGCACACGCCGGAGTTCCCCTTCGAGAAGGACATCGACAACGTGCGATGGGCCGTCAAGGAGATGGACGTGAACTATCCGATCGCTGTGGACAGTGATTACGGCGTCTGGCGTGCCTTCGATAACAACTACTGGCCGGCGGTGTACGTCGCCGACGCGAATGGCCGCATTCGATTTCACCATTTCGGTGAAAGCGCCTACGATGAGACCGAGAAAGTCATTCAGCGATTGCTGAGCGACAGTGGACGGAAAATCGATAATCAGCTGGTGAGAGTCACCCCGCGCGGTCTCGAGGTTGCCGCCGATTATGGTACGCTGCGGTCGCCGGAGAGCTATCTCGGTTACGACCGGGCAGAAGCGTTCGCCTCTGATGCCCTACAGGACGCCCCTCGTGCGTACACCGTCCCGCGCCTGGCGCTCAATCAATGGGGACTTGCCGGTAATTGGACGGTGAAAGAAAGAGCCGCCGTGCTGAACGAGGCGAATGGCAAGGTCGTGTATCGCTTCCACGCCCGCGACGTGAACCTCATAATGGGTGTTCCGCCGGGATCGCAGCCAGTGCGGTTCACGGTAAAGGTCGACGGCAAGCCTCCCGGTCCAGCGCACGGAACCGACATCGACGATCAAGGGAACGGGACGGCAGCGCGTCAGAGGACGTACCAACTCGTGCGTCTGCAGACACAGATAGCTGATCGTGAGTTCGAGATACAGTTTGCCGACCCGGGAGTGGAAGCGTTTTGTTTTACATTCGGGTAACGCGCGCGGAGGATCTTGGCTTCTTTCTCTCGTGACGCACCCGATCGGATCGAACGCTTCAATGCGGGCCGCGAGGCGGAGCGACTCGCGCTCAAGTATCGGGAGATGTGCAAATCGCCCTTCGCGTTCTTTCGGGGCACAGCACATCTATTCTGGGAAGACATTTCCGCGCGAAGCGGCGCGTTGCCTGGCGGTCCGCCGGTTTGGGCATGCGGCGATCTTCATTTTGAAAATTTCGGAAGCTTTCAGGGCGACAACGGTCTCTCCTACTTCGACCTGAACGACTTCGACGAAGCTGCCCTTGCTCCCGCGACCTGGGAGGTTTCGCGTTTCGTGGCGAGCGCGTATGTCGCCGCGCCGTCGCTCAATCTGACCCGCGCCAAGATTACCGAGCTCGTGGAATCGTTTCTGGACACCTACCAGACGGCGCTCGGAGACGGCAAGGCGCGCTGGATCGAGCGCGCGACGGCGACCGGAATGGTGCGGACACTTCTGCGGCGGGTGAGCAAGCAGACGCGAGCGATGCTCCTCAACTCGCGTACGACCATGAAGAAGGGAAAGCGACGCATTAGGATCGATGGCCGGCATGCGCTACCGATTACAGAGAGTCAGCGAACGAACGTCCCGCGCCGGCTCGACAACTTTGCGAAATCGCAGCCCGACCCCGACTTCTTCAGGGTTCTCGACGTGGCGCGCCGAGTGGCGGGGCTCGGAAGTCTCGGCCTCGAGCGGTATATCGTATTAGTGCGAGGGGATCGCGACGGCAACGCAATCCTCGATGTCAAGCAGGCGGCGCCTTCGAGCCTGGCAAGATTCGAAAGGCTCCGACAGCCAGCGTGGAAGAGCGAGGCCGATCGCGTCGTTGCCGTTCAGCAACGCATGCAGGCGGTCGCGCCCGCGCTGCTACATGCGAAGAAGATTGGGCGTGGGGGTTACGTGCTGCACGAGCTGCAGCCGACCAGCGATCGTTTGAGCCTCGATGACGCGAGAGGCAATCCCCGCCATCTTCGCTCTGCGGCGAGGGCGATGGGCCGCGTGACCGCATGGGCCCAACTCAGAAGCAGTGGACGCCAAGGGTCCGCAACCGCTGACGATCTCATCGCGTTCGCCGGAGCCACGAGCTGGAAGCGAGGGCTCATTGATTTTGGGCGACGGTATGCAACCCAGGTCCAGCGCGACTACAAACAATTCGTCGACGCGCGAAGAACCGCGAGTAAAATTTCAGACGTGTAGCCGGGTCGGTAGTTCAACCGTAGGTTAGAGCACCGCCTATGCCAAACTCCGCAGCTGACCGATGACGTTTCTCCAAACGCCCCGCGATCGCGCGGGGCTGCTCATCCTTGTGCTGGCCGTCGCCGTCCTCGTTGCCGTTTCACCTTTTCTCAGCGGACTTCTCGGCGCCGCGGTTCTCTACGTAATCTTCGTCAAGCCCTACCAACGCCTCGAGCGGGTGATGAAGCCGGGCTTCGCGGCGGCGATAACTCTTACGATCGCTCTGGTCATAGTCGCGTTGCCGCTCACCTGGCTCATTGGGGCAGTGATCGCTCAAGCGCCGGACGCGCTGCGCACCCTGCAGAGCAGCTCCGCTTTCGCGCGGATTGCCCAGCTCCGCATTGGCGACTTTCAGGTGGGCGAGGAGCTGGCGAATGCGAGTGGCACAATCGCCTCATGGCTATCCCCCCGGGTCATTTCGGTCGTGGGCGGAGCGACATCGGCGGTGTTGAATCTCGTCATAGCCTTCTTTGGCTTGTATTACATGCTTCGTTCGGACGGGACGACTTGGAGCTCGATCCGGCAGTACATACCGTTTTCGGTCCACACCGCGGATGCCTTGCGCGACCGGTTCTTCAACGTCACCGAGGCTACGCTGCTCGGGACCGTACTGATCGCGGTGATACAAGGAACTCTGGTCGGCACGGGCTTCTGGATCGTCGGACTTCCCAATCCATTTTTCTGGGGAACCGTTACCGCTTTCGCTTCGATCCTTCCTGTGCTCGGAACCTCACTGGTCTGGCTGCCCGCGACGCTGGTGCTGATCGTCCAGAACCGGTATGGCGCAGCCATCACGATGCTGGTGATTGGCGCCGGGATCGCCAGCAACGTCGACAATGTGATTCGCCCGCTCATCTACCGACGGGTATCCAACATTCATCCGATGATCACACTCGTCGGCGCATTCGCCGGAGTGAGGTACTTCGGTCTGCTCGGAGTGCTGCTCGGGCCGCTTGGAATCGCGTATTTGTTCGAGCTGCTCAAGTTCTACCGCGAAGAGTACGGCGACGCCAAAGCCTAGCGCTCCTTCCTCGCTCCGTGGACGGCACGGGCGCTCACATCATGTTGCCCGGCCGGCCTGAGTCGCTGCAGCCACCTCGACCAGCTTCCCGATCTTCACGTCGTAGATGTAACCGTAGATCGGGATACTTTTCGGCACCAATGGATGCCGTCGAATCCGCGCGACATCATCGACTACGGCTTGCGCCGTGTCTGCGATTGTGAGCCAGTCGACGAACTGGGCTTCTTGCGAGCCTGGCCCCTTGCCGACATCGCGAAAACCCTGGGCGCTGAGTTCCGCTGTCTCGAGGCTACGCGCGAGGAGATCACGCATGAGGGCATCGGTGAAGAACTCCATTCCGCAATTGGTGTGGTGGATGACGAACCACTCGCGGGTCCCGAGGAGCTTGTACGAGATCACCAGTGACCGGATGGCGTCGTCGCTGGCGCGGCCGCCCGCGTTGCGGATGACGTGCGCGTCACCTTCGCGGAGCCCGGCGTACTTGGCGGGGTCCAGTCTCGCGTCCATGCACGTGAGAATGGCAAAGCGACGGGCAGGGGGTAGCGCCAGGTCGCCCTTCGGGCCGAACCCAGCGGCGTAAGTAGCGTTAGCGGAGAGAACTTCTGAGAGCACGTTTGACATCGGTAGTCCTCCAGTGTGTCGTAGAAAAAAAATGCCCCGGACAATGGCCCGGGGCATTCGCGAAAGCAGAGTTCAATTGCTCGGTCGCGTCAACACCGGCCGCATCGCGGGCGCGAACAGGCGCACGGATTACAGGACGAGACGAGGGCGAGCACCAGGTGCTGGGAGTCGATCATTGATCGAGGATAAGAACGGAAGCTGAGGCTGTCAATAGGAGGCTATAACCGCGCGGAGTTCAAACCCTTCCCAGATATATCATGTCCAACAAAACCGGCTGTTTAAACCAACATACCGGATGACACATGAGAAAAATTCTTCTGTTTCTTGGATTACTCGCAATCCCGAGCGCTTCCTGGCCTCAGTCGGAGGCACGCCCGGAAATTCTGGTGCTCGGGACGTATCACATGGCGAATCCGGGACACGATATCCACAACATGCAAGCCGACGATGTCCTATCTCCCAAACGCCAGCTGGAAATCACGCAGCTGATCGAAGTCCTGAAGAGGTTTCATCCGACCAAGATTGCCATCGAGGCCGAAGTCGGAAGCCAGCGCGTCGCCCAGCAGTATTCCGACTACCTCGCGGGAAAGTATGCGCTGTCGCGTAACGAGATCGATCAAATCGGATACCGGCTGGCCAGGGAGCTTGGCAACCGCGCGATCTACCCGGTCGATGTCGACGGTGATTTCCCGTGGCAACGCGTGGTCAACTACGCTAAGGCCAATGGCGTCGCAGACAAGTTCGAGGCAATCAATGCGGGCTGGGGCACGATGGTGAAGGAGCAGGGCGATTTCCTGGGATCGCACACCGTGCTCGAGACACTGGAGTTCATGAATTCCGACTCGCGGCCGGCGAGAGACATGGCCTTGTACTTCGCTCTTGTGCGTTACGGAGATCCCTTTGACTACGCAGGATCTGATTTACTGGCCGCCTGGTACCAGAGAAATATCCGGATCTATCGCAATATCGTCGCGCTGATCGATTCTCCGAGCGAGAAGATTCTTGTGCTCTATGGGTCCGGCCATCTCGGGTGGCTGCGGCAGGATATTGCGAATGACGCGTCGGTCAGGTTACGAAAGCTGGCTGACCTGACCGGGC
>DATHGO010000147.1:0-5153 GCA_035317585.1 Gemmatimonadaceae bacterium
AGCGTCTGGCCCACCGAGTCGTGAAGCTCGCGGGCAACCTCGGCGCGTTCTCTCTCCTCGGCGTATACAACTTCCGCCCCGAGCTTTCGCATCCGATCGCGGCCGGCGGCGAGACTGTCGAGCATTTCGTTGATCGTCGTCGAGAGATGGGTCAGCTCGCGATCAGCCACAACAGAGGCCGGGACTCTTTCGGCAAGTCGTCCCTCGGATACCAGCTTAGCAACCCGTTCGAGCGCGTTGATCGGGCGAAGCGCGAGCCGGACCAGCGCAATATTCACGACCGCACCGACGATCAAAGCCGCAACGACAACGTAAAAGTCGGTCAAGGGACCCGGTAGGAGGTGGGCTGGCGCGAACAGCACGAGCACGGCGAGGCCCAGGATGATCAGGTTGGCTCCGAGCAGCTTGATCTCGAGCGAAACTCCGAGCAGCGCGCGCAGCCAGCCTGGAAGACGCTGTCCGCCGTTTTCACGGATGCCTTCCCGGAGGCGGCCCGGTGTGAGCTGGATTGGGGTCATGTGGAACTCATTTCACGATGAGGGCAGTGACCATGCCGAACATCCCGTGATCCGACTCGGCATGCGGAAGGATATGGCAGTGGAATGCCCAGGTCCCTGGATTGTTGCAGTTGACGATGACGTCGTACCGCTCGCCGGGCGCGACGTTCAACGTGTCGCACTTCCAGGGAGCTGGCGTATTCCATCCATCTTTGGCGATCACGGTCATGTGCATGCCGTGAAGGTGCATCGGGTGAATCATCATCCCTTCATTCATGAACCGGATGCGAACCTTCTGGCCCAGCTTGGCCACGATCGGCTCGGTTGCCGGGAAGCTCTTGCCGTTGAAGGTGTAGCCGTGCATGCCGTCGTTCATTACGAGCACGTAGTCGACATCGGCCTTCTCGATCGGCAGCGGATCCTTCGGTTCCACGATGAACGCGCCGAGCATACCGAGTCCGACCTGCGTTGCGGCGTTGTGGTGCGAGTGGTACATGTGCGAGCCCGAATTGGGCACTGTGAACTCGTAAGTATGACTCTGTCCGGACTTGATCGGTGGCTGAGTGATGAACGGAACACCATCCTGATCGTTGGGAACTTCAAGACCGTGAAAGTGCACGGCGGTGGACTCAGGAAGCTCGTTCTTGAGAATCAGGCGCACGCGATCGCCCTCACGAACACGGATCTGCGGACCGGGAATCTGACCATTGTAGGCCCAACCCTCGACTGTTTGTCCGGGAGCGGTCTCCCAGCGGAGTTTCCGCGCGGTCAGCTCGTAGACCTTCACCGAGCCATCCATCCGGGGTTGCATCAACTGGTTTCCCTTCCCCGCGGTCTTGGCGGGGAAGGCCTTTATACCTGCTTCGTGCATCCTGTCCATTTGCTCGGCGGCCGCGGCCGGAGAAAGCGGTGCGGGGTTTGGCGCCATCGTACCCCCGCTGTGGTCCGCATCGCTCACACTCGCGGTCTGCGCTTGGGATTTGTCGACGCCACATGCGGCCAGCGCAGTGCCCGCAAGGGCGGTAACGGCGGTATTTCGCAGGAAATCCCGACGCGAACCCTTTTTACCGAATAGAGCGGCGGGCATCTTTAGCTGGTCGATCTCGGGCATGGTCTTCCTCTCCAATGGGTAGATGCGGTACATGCCCAAATTACGATCCAGCCAGCGTCGACTCTGTCGTGGGTTGGAGGATTGTTCAGAGGGAAACGACTCCATCTTGTAGGGGATAACCCGACAATCATGCCCGATCGGATAACGCACGACATCCTGGCGGAGATCGTAGAAATCGCGGCCGACGCGGTGATCTGCATGGACGCGTTCCAGCGCGTCACCTTCTTCAACAAGGGGGCTGAGTCAATTTTTGGCTGGACTTCGGACGAGATTATCGGTCAACGCATCGAGATGCTGATCCCGGAGCGATATCGGTCTACACACCCCCGCCACGTTGCGGAGTTTGGCCGCTCCAAGGTGAAGGCGAGGCGAATGGGTGAGCGACGCGAGATCGCCGGCGTCCGAAAGAACGGCATTGAGTTCCCAGCGGAAGCCGCGATCTCACAAGTTCAGCAAGGTGAAAACGTCGTCTACACCGTGGTGCTGCGCGACGTGACGGCTCGCAAGCGCTTCGAGCAGAGGCAGCAGTTCCTCGCGCAGGCCGGCGAGAGGCTGGCGTCCTCCTTCGGGTCGTCGGAAACCTTGAATCAGGTAGCGCGACTGGCGGTTCCGACTATCGCCGATGGCTGCATTCTGGAGAACAGAGTCGGTAACGGGTTCGTCGCCGGCGCGGCTGCGCACGTGGATGCGGGCATCGAAGAAATGATGGACGAGATCGGAAAAGCCGGAGTACGGGTTCCGCCCGCAAGTCATCCGCTCATTGAGATTCTCGGAAAGCCGTCACCCGTGCTGTTGCAGTCCAACACAACGTCCCGCCTTCTGGGAGCGAGCGCCAATCCCGCCTACATGAAGGCGGTGCAGGCGATGAATCCCCAGAGCGCCTTGTTCCTTCCGCTGGTGGCGCGCGAGCAGCTCATCGGAGCCTTGACTCTTTTTCGGACGAAGGGGAGCTTCGACGGCGACGATCTCGGATTTGCCGAGGATCTCGCGCGCCTGGCAGCGCTCGCCCTCGACAACGCACGCCTTCACGACACGGTGCGAGCGAGCTTGCGCGCGCGGGACGAGATGCTGGGCGTCGTGTCCCACGACCTCAGAAATCCAGTTGCCGCCGTGAAGATGTTGAGCCGCACGTTGCTCCGAGCTCCGGAGAGCGGTGGAGCGCCAGCGCGTGAGAGCATCAAGCTGATCGCACAGGCAGCCGAGCAGATGGACGCGCTCATCCGTGACCTGCTCGATGTCAATCGTCTGGATTCAGGCAAGCTGGCGATCTCAGCGGCGCCAGTGGATCCTTCCGTCCTGCTCACGGATTCGCTGCAGACTCTCCGGCCGCTCGTCGAAGAAAAAGGCATCAGCCTCGACCTCCAGATCGAGACGGCTCTGCCGAAAGCCATGGCGGACCGTGAGCGCATTCAGCAAACGCTGTCGAATCTGGTCGGGAATGCGATCAAGTTTTCCGGGGAAGGATCGAAGATCGTGGTCGTGGCGCGGAAAGACGATGACGGCGTGATCATCTCCGTACTCGACAAGGGGAAGGGTATCGCCCCCGAACAGTTGCCCAGAGTGTTCGATCGCTACTGGCAGTCCTCACGCACGGACCGTCAGGGCGCCGGTCTCGGACTCGCTATCGCCAAGGGCATCGTGGAGGCGCACGGCGGCAGGATCTGGATCGAGAGCACTCCAGGCGAAGGCACGATCGCCTCGTTCAGTCTGCCGTTCGCCTGACTTTCGTCGTCGCTTCTCGTCCGCGCACGTCACTGACGGCAATGCGGAAAAGCGTCTGCCGGAACGGTACGGGATCGTTTTCAGTCAGCGCGCCAGGAACAATCCTGTTCACCAGGTCGGCTGCCTTCGCCCACAGCTCCTCGGCCCGTGGACTGCCGCGCGGGCTCATGATCCAGAAGCTCCCGTGAATTACGATGCTCCTCCAATCGAAGAGGTCGGTGACTTCATCCACCTCGAATGCAATCCACTGGTTGTGCTTGAGAACGGCGAGCTTGCTGCCCTCCGAAGTGCGACCGTACAGCCAGCCCCGTTCGTAGATGTAATGAATCGGCTGAATGTCGACCCGGTCGTAAAGGGCGAAGGCGAGACGACCGACGCGATTGTGAGCCAGCATCGCCTCGATTTCGTCACGCGACATGTCGCGGAAACTCACAGCTCCGGGTCGTGCCGCCCACATCCGCTCTAGCTCGGGGTCATCCTTCGGGTGCTCGGACTCCTTCGCCGAACCCCTCGCTCCCGATCCCTTTGAGGCCGACATCTCAGACTGCCGCCACGTTTTCGGCATCGGAGCGTTCACCGGTGCTTACAATCACGCCGCGGCCCTTCGCGTGGAGGACCAGAAGTGAGCTCGTTGATTTCCTGGTTACTTCGTCCGCGACGGTCCCGAACACCGGCCGACCCAATCCACCACTCCCACTCGTGGTGAGCGTGAGGGCGAGGAGGTCAGCTCTAGTACGGCTTGAGTAGTCCAGGATAGCGGTTGCGACATCGGCGCTCAGGACGACGTCCTTGTTCACTGTCAGTCCTCTCTCGGTCAGGTAACTCGCGGCACGTGTGAGGTAGGCGTCCGCAATCACGATATCGGTGTCCCACCATGGAAGACCCGCCTGCATGATCTCATTTTGCGAGGAAGTCAGGGGAGTGAGAACCTGAAGCAGACTCACCGTTGAATTCAGCCGTGAAGCCAGCTCGACCACCTCAGCCAGTATCTGCTCGGCCATTGCTGAACCATCGAGTGGAACGACGATCCGGCTGAACGTCTGCTCCGGAGTTGCGCCCAGTGAGGAAGCGGACGGTCTCATGACCAGCACAGGAATGTTCGTGCGGCGAATGAGATAATCCGTAACGCTGCCGAGCGTGATCCTCTTCGTCCCGCCGCGGGAGTGACTCGCCATCACAATGAGATCGACGTTGAACTCCCTGGCATAGTCGCGAAGCGTTGGCGCTACCGGCCCGTTGTCGAGCGCGGTGATGACTCTGATATCTCCGAGCGCGCTGCACTCCGTTCCCAGCGCTTCAAGCTTGCGCAGACTGGCACGGCGCTCATCCAGCAATACCCGCTCGGTCATCGGCTCCGGTGTCTGGGCGTCTGTCTCGCTCACCAGCGGCGCCGCCTCGACTCGAACGAGATGGAGCTCAGCGTCGAAACGCTGCGTCAGCTTTACGGCGACGGCTATTGCAGCTCTCTCACTATCCGAGCCTTCGGTTGGCGCCATGATGACCTTATACATCGTAAGCCTCTCCTGCGAAGAACCACCCTTTCAGGTGGAGCAACTGCGTGACGCCGCGCTGTTCCTCAGCCACGGCGCCACGCAATCCGTTCAGAAGGCGACGACGCCTTCGACCATGAATCCCTTGAACTGTCCGCCGTTCCGAATGTCGGTGGTCGGGAAGTCGAGGTACTTCTGCTGCACGTATTCGATCTTGGTCAGCACGTTCGGGGTGAGGAACCAGCCACCGCCAATCTGCGAGCGCTTGACAGTCACATCAGGCGTGCCGACAGTCAGCTGCCCCTTCACCGTGTTGTAGCGCGCGGCGACATA
>DATHGO010000148.1:0-2335 GCA_035317585.1 Gemmatimonadaceae bacterium
GCCACGATCTCTGAAATCGGCTGCCGCCGACTCAATATCTTGGCCTCCTCCCACGCCCCACGACTGAGGTAACAGGCTGTGGGAGCAGAGATTAGACCCAAAACAGCGGCAGAAACCGCTATCGCGAGGATACCGCGTCGCATATTCTTATCATGTGTCCTTCGTCCACCTCCATTGCCACTCTGAATACTCGCTTCTCGACGGCGCCAACCGCATCGATGATCTCATCAACAGAGCGCTGGAGTTCGAACAGCCCGCCCTCGCGATAACCGATCACGGTAACCTTCACGGGGCGTGGGAGTTCCAGGAAAAGGCCAAGAAAGCTGGGCTCAAGCCGATTATCGGCATGGAAGCCTATGTCGCCCCGGGCGATAGACGGGCCCGCGACCGCATCGGCGGGGATCGGGGCAAACCCTATTACCACCTCGTCCTCCTCGCCCAGAACGCGACCGGATACAAGAATCTAGTCAAGCTGTCATCGCTCGCCTACACAGAAGGCTTCTACGCCAAGCCGCGCGTCGATCGGGAGCTGCTCGCCAAATACAGTGAAGGCATCGTCGTTTCCTCCGCTTGCATGGCCGGCGAGATCGCGCACCACCTGCTCTCCGACGAGTACGACCAGGCTCGCGCCGCGGCGTCCTGGTACGCCGACGTTTTTCGCGATCGCTATTACCTCGAAGTCCAGGCGCACGATTCCGAGAATCAGGCGACACTCAACCGACGCGTTTTTCAGCTCGCCGAAGAGCTGAGTCTCCCGGTCCTCGCCACCAACGACACGCACTTCCTGACCCGCGACGACCACGACGCGCACGACGTCCTCCTCTGCATCGGCCTTGGGAAGGACTACTCCGACATCAACCGGATGCACTACGACGAGGGCCTTTACTTCAAAAGCGCCCCCGAGATCGCCGAGCGGTTTCCCGGACGCAAGGATGTCCTGGAGAATTCGCTGCGCATCGCGGATGAGTCCGCCATCACTTTCTCGAAGCAGTACAAGGTTCCGTCGTTCCCGCTCCCCTCGGGGGTGGAGACGGAGAACGAGTTGTTGGTGCGCCTGGCCGAGGAAGGTGCGGTCGAGCGTTACGGCTCCCCACTCCCCGCCGACGCGCGTGAGCGGCTCGATTACGAGCTTGGCGTCATCACGAGCACGGGCTACGCGGGCTACTTCCTCATCGTCGCGGATTTCATAAAGGCCGCGCGCGAGAAGGGGATTCCCGTCGGTCCGGGTCGTGGCTCTGCCGCGGGGTCGCTCGTCGCCTATTCCCTTCGCATCACCGATGTCTGCCCGCTCAAGTTCGATTTGCTCTTCGAGCGCTTCCTCAATCCGGAGCGCGTGTCGATGCCCGACATCGACGTCGACTTCTGCTTTGAACGCCGCGGAGAGGTGATCGAGTACGTGAGGCAGAAGTACGGTCGCGATTCAGTCGGTCAGATCATCACCTTCGGAACGTTGAAATCCCGTGCTGCCATCAAGGACGTCGGCAGAACTCTCGGATTTACTCCAGCCGAGACGGACTACCTCGCCAAGCTGGTGCCGAACCACCCCAATTTCTCGCTCACCGTCAAGGAAGCGATCGAGCGGATTCCCGAGATCAAGGAGTTCTACGCGACGCGCAAGGACGACGGTCGCGAAGTAAAAGAGCGGAAGGATCGTTACCGCCGGCTTCTCGATTATGCGATCAGGCTGGAGGGATTGTCGCGCCACGCGGGTGTGCACGCCGCCGGCATCGTCATCGCTCCCGGTCCGCTCGACGACTACGTCCCGATCTGCACCCAGGCGTCTAAAGGCTCGGGATCGTCCAACGGCGATGAGGATTCCGTCGTCGTAACACAGTACGACATGAACGCGCTCGAGCACGCGGGCATGCTCAAGATGGATTTCCTCGGCCTCACGACTCTCACCGTCATCAGTGATGCTCTGCGCGGAATTCGCGAGCGCACTGGCTCGGCGCCAGACCTCGACGCGCTTCCACTCGATGATGCCGAGACCTATCTGATGCTTCGTGCGGGCAGAACTGTCGGCGTGTTCCAGTTCGAATCGCCGCTCGCTACCGACATGCTGAAGAGCATCCGGGCGGATGCTTTCGACGATCTGGTAGCGTCGAATGCTCTGATGCGCCCTGGCCCGCTCGACGCGGGAATGCACAAGGTGTACATGCGACGGAAACGGGGCGAGGAGCCAGTCTCCTACATTCTCCCCGAGCTGAAGCCGATCCTGGAGACCACCTATGGCGTCATCACCTACCAGGAGCAGGTGATGCGCATTGCGCAGACGCTGGCGGGAATTTCGCTCGCCGAAGCAGACGTGCTCCGCAAAGCCGTGGGGAAAAAAGAC
>DATHGO010000149.1:0-4098 GCA_035317585.1 Gemmatimonadaceae bacterium
CGCGCGGTGCGCGACACGATTCGCGCGTTCGTCGATGAGAAGGTTCTGCCCATCATCGGCGACTGCTACATAGAAGGAAGATTTCCAAAGGAGCTGGTGCCCGAGATGGCGCAGCTCGGAATGTTCGGCGCCAATTTGCCCGATGAGTACGGGTGCGCTGGCCTCAACAACGTCGCGTACGGGCTGATCATGCACGAGCTCGAGCGCGGCGACTCCGGCGTGCGCTCCTTCGCTTCCGTGCAGGGGGCGTTGGTGATGTATCCGGTCTATGCGTTCGGTACCGAGGAGCAGAAGCGTCACTATCTCCCGAAAATGGCCAGCGGCGAGATAATTGGATGCTTTGGATTGACTGAGCCCGATTATGGGTCGAACCCGTCGGGGATGATCACGCGCGCCCTCGTGCAGAAAGATGGAAGCTGGGTCATCAACGGCGCCAAGATGTGGATCACCAACGGATCCACCGCGCAGGTCGCGATCATCTGGGCCAAGACGGGAGACGACAAGAGCGACAAGTCGATCCGCGGCTTCATAGTTCCAACCGACGCCCCGGGATTCACGGCCAAGGATCAGAAGGGGAAGCTCTCGCTCCGCGCCTCGGATACAAGCGAGCTGGTGCTCCAGGACGTTAAAGTGCCGGCGACCGCACTGCTCCCCAAGACGGGCGGCATCAAAAGCCCTCTCATGTGCCTGACCCAGGCTCGTTATGGCATCGCGTGGGGAGCGATGGGAGCCGCACAGGCGTGCTACGAGGAGGCTCTCGCTTACGCCGGCAACAGAGTGATGTTCGGAAAGCCAATTGCCGGATTCCAGCTGCAGCAGCAGCGGCTGGCTGAAATGCTGACCGAGCTCGTAAAAGGCGAGCTCCTCTGTGTACATCTAGGGCGGCTGAAAGATGCTGGCACGTTCACTCCGCAGCAGGTGTCGCTGGCCAAGCGCAACAATGTGAGCGCGGCGACCGATATCGCACGCGAGGCACGCCGCCTGCTCGGCGCCAATGGCATACTTGCTGAATATGCATCGATGCGGCACATGGCGAACCTCGAGAGCGTCTATACGTATGAGGGCACGCACGACATTCACACTTTGATCCTGGGGCAGGCAGTGACGGGATTGAGCGCATTCGAATGAAAACCAAAGAGAGGCGAACCAAGCATCGCAGCGGCGAAATCGATCTGGGGGTGAGAGACGAACGGATAAAGCTCGGCGATCACATCGCCTATTTCTGGGAGACCGAGCGACAGTTCGAGGAAGCCGTTGGATTCCTCCTCGTGGGCATCAGAAACGGCGATCATGTGGTGGTGTTCGGTCACGACGAGGCCAACAAGAAGGTCGTGGACGTGCTGCGCAAGCGGGGAATCGACACCGATCACCTCCAGAGTTCTGAGCGCCTGACGACGATCACCGGAGGGCCCTCCGGCGAAAGAATGCTGGCAACGATCGGCGACACCTTTGGGAGAGCCGTCGACCAGGGATGCGGCTGCATTCGATTGCTCGGCAACATCGGTTGGTCGAGGCCAGGATGGCCGGACGATCTCGACATTCTCGAGTTCGAGGCAAAGGTGACGGGGGCAGCGAAACAGTTTCCCTGCGTGGTGATGTGCATGTACGATGTGGCTTCCGTCTCGGGCACGGTGATGGTGCACGGCGCGTATGAAACCCACCCACTTACCTTCTGCGGGAACGTGCTTCGCGAGAACCCGTTCTACGTGGGGGTCGACGAGTTCCTGGAGCGACTGCGAGAGGCGGACGGTCTGACGAGCATCTGACGGTGGGATGCTATGCTCCTGTCGACAGCTGTCGAAGCGGAGCGAAGGGGTCCGGGCGCGAGAGGCGTCCGGACCCTGACTGTTAGAGTGGGCAGCCCGTTCCATGTATCTTTATGTGAAATCATTCACATGGAGATTCCGCGGTGAAGATTGCCGTGTGCGTCAAGCGGGTTCCCGACATGGACGTCCGCTTCCGGATCGGTGCGGACAACGTGTCGGTCGACGAAGCCGGACTGAAGTTCGACATCAACGATTTTGATGCGTGGGCGGTGGAAGCCGCGCTCAAGCTGAAGGATAAGAATGCCGGCAGCGAAGTTACGGTGATCTCGCTGGGCCCCGATGTAGTACAGGAGACCATCCGAAAGGCGCTCAGCATGGGCGCCGATCGCGGAATCCATCTCAAGGCCGAGAAAGTTCCATTCGACGGCCTCGCCATCGCCAAGGCGCTGTCCGCGGAGCTAAAGACGGGCGGCTACGATCTCATTTTGTTCGGGAAGATGTCACCCGATTCGTCAAACGGAGTCGTCGGTCCCATGGCGGCGGAGCTGCTCGGACTTCCGTGCGTCACCGCGATTTCTTCGCTCGAGATTGCCGATGGCAAAGGCACGGCGAAGCGCGAGCTGGAAGGCGCGCAGGAGATCGTTGAATTCCCGCTGCCCGCCGTCCTGACCGTCGACGAAGGGCTCAACGCCGCGCGCCTGCCATCGCTCAAGGGAATCATGGCGGCCAAGAAGAAGCCGCTCGAGGCGAAGCCTGCGCAGCTCGCCGAGCCGCAAGTCACCGTGCGCAAGCTCGAGCTGCCCCCGGAACGAAAGGCGGGACGCGTCGTGGGCGAAGGCGCGGCCGCCGTACCTGAGCTCGTCAGACTGCTCCAGACAGAGGCGAAGGTTCTCTGATGG
Organism: Gemmatimonadaceae bacterium; assembly: GCA_035317585.1. Taxonomy (GTDB): domain Bacteria; phylum Gemmatimonadota; class Gemmatimonadetes; order Gemmatimonadales; family Gemmatimonadaceae; genus UBA4720. The sequence goes on from DATHGO010000149.1 coordinate 2,666, forward strand.
CGAATGTCTTTGCCTTTGTCGAAACGCGCGGCACCGACGTGCGAAAAGTCGGGCTCGAGGCCGTTACCGCGGCGCGGATGCTTGCGGAGAAGTCTGGCGGCGGAGAAGTGCACGCGCTCCTGCTCGGGCCTCCGGGGATTGCCGCGAAGGCGGCTCAGGTAGGACAGTACGGGGCCGACACAGTAATTGTCGTCGAGCACGCAGGTCTGGCCAACTATAGTCCTGAGGTCGCGACTGCGACTGCAGCGGATCGCATAAAATCGGGCGACTACCGCGCCGCCGTGTTCAGCACGTCAGCGCAGGGACGCGATCTAGCGCCGCGCGTGGCGGCTCGTCTCGGCGTCAGCGTCGTCACCGACGTCCTTTCCTTCGAGATCGAGGGCGACTCGATCGTCGTCCGGCATCCCATGAACATCGGAAAGGTCATCGCGACGATCGCGATTGGCGCCAAGCCTGCTATCATCGCGATGCGTCCAAACGTCATCGCGCCGGTTCAGAATGCGAAAGCAGGCAGGGTGGAGAACGCGCAACCATCGATCGATCCAGCGACGGCTCGGGTTAAAGTGATCGAGACGCGCCAGGGGGGTGGTGGCAAGCTCGATCTCGCCGAGGCGCCCGTCGTCATCGCGGGTGGACGCGGTCTGAAGGCGGCGGAGAATTTCAAGCTCGTCGAAGATCTCGCCTCGGCGTTCGGAAATGCGGCGGTCGGCGCCACGCGCGCGGTCACCGACGACGGTTGGCGGCCGCATAGCGATCAGATCGGACAGACCGGACGACTGGTGAGTCCAGAGCTCTACATCGCCGTCGGAATATCGGGCGCTGTGCAGCACCTGGCCGGCATGCGCACGTCGAAGACCATCGTCGCCGTCAACAAGGACAAGGACGCGCCGATCTTCAAGGTTGCGGACTACGGCATTGTCGGCGACGTATTCGAGGTGATTCCCGCGCTCACAGCGGCGGTTCGCGAGGCGAAGAAGCACCACTAATGGCGGAAAGCTCCGTGAAGCTTCTCGAACCCGTGGAACCCGGTTAATGCCAGGAAGTCAGGCGAAGCTTCTTCCCAGCGCGCATCAGGCACCGCTCCCATTGGAGCGGCTGATCCTCACGGAACGGCCCGACGCCGAAGCGGTTCCGATGGATGTTCTGTTCGTGGGCGGCGGCCCCGCGGGGCTGGCGGGAGCGATCGCACTCGCCCGGTTGGTCAAGGCCGACAACGAAGCGGGCGGAAATCTCGGCGACATCCAGATCGGAGTGCTCGAGAAAGCCGGCGCACTCGGCGAACATTCACTCTCCGGCGCCGTGGTCAACCCGGTCGCGATGCGCACGCTCTTCCCGGAGCTCAAGGACAAGGATTTCCCGTTTCGCGCGCCGGTGGGCGGGGAGCGGGTGTATTTCCTGACCGGGAGTCGCGCGGTGAGAATCCCGACGCCGCC
>DATHGO010000150.1:0-5927 GCA_035317585.1 Gemmatimonadaceae bacterium
CGCCGCGGTCCTGAAATCCCCACTACGTCCCAACTGGGGCGGTTTTCGGCTCGACATGGCACTTCCATCGATCCAGACGGCAAGTAATGCCCCTCCGGCGGGGCCTGCTCCGATTCTCGGAGTGGAGGCCCGCACTCGCAACAAGATTCTGAACCTTTTGTCCCCGAAAGAGCTGGAAGCGGTGCTCGATCGCAGCGAGACGGTGACCATCGAATCCAAGGAAATCGTTTTTCTGAGGAGGGAGCCGATTCCCTATGCCTACTTCCCCGACAACTGCGTGATCTCACTGGTCACGGAAATGGAGGACGGCGACGCGGTCGAGGCGATGACTATCGGAAACGATGGATTTGTGCCCTTGGCGGTTTTTCACGAAGTCCCTTCGTCGTGGCTCAAGGCGATCGGCCAAATCACGGGGGAGGCGCGGCGCATCCCCGCGGCTGATCTCGTCGCACTGACGCGGAAGTACGAAGGTCTCCACCGGGTGCTGCATCGCTACAGCCAATTCGTGTTCGAGACCGTATCGCAATCGGCGGCGTGCAACAGACTCCACGTCATCGAGCAAAGGGCCGCGCGGTGGCTCTTGATGTCGGAGGACCGAGTTGGGCGCAACCGGTTCGATCTTACCCAGGAATTCCTGGCCGAGATGCTGGGAGTGAGGCGGCCGGGTGTGACGGTGGCGATGGGCGTTCTGGAGAGAGCGGGCCTCATCGCGCATGGCCGCGGCAACATCACGGTCGTCGACCGCGCGGGCCTCGAGAAAGTGGCGTGCGAGTGCTACGGGGCCATCAAGGCCAGACAGAAGGAGTTATTTGGCTCGGTGTGAAGCCGTGCCGATCAACTTCGGCCGCTAACCCCAATCGACGCCGCGCCCTCTACCAGGGGCATCACCGTTTCGGAGAATCGCTCCATCTCCTCCAGCTGCGGACTGAACTGAAGCAGCAGCAGATCGACCCCCACTGATTCAAGATCCCTGATACGCTCGGCGACTCGCTCGGGCGTTCCGACGAGACCCGCGCGCAGTCCGCGATTGGAGACCGAGTAGTCCTCCAGGCTCACCTGCTGTTCGAGTGCCGTGTGCGAGATCCAGTCCTGATAGTTCTGATAACCAGGCGTCCCTGGCTTCACGTTAGTTATTCGGGCGAGCTCCTGTTGGGCCTCTTCGTCAGTATCGCGAACGACCGCGTAGGCGGCGACGCCGTATTGCATCGGGCCTAGCCCCATCTTTTCACGACGGGCACGCATATCGGCGATCTTGGGGGCGACCCTGTCGGCCGGATCGCCGTGCATCACGTACGCATCGCACGCGCGCGATATCAGCTCCTTGGCGGCCGGGCTCTCACCGCCGGCGTAAATCGTGGGCCTCGGTCGGCGGAACGGCTTTGGCTCGAGGATCGTCTCCTCGACCTTGTAGTGTCTGCCGGCGTGGCTGAAGCGCGGCTCGGTCCACGTCCCGTTCACGACGCGGAGCCATTCGTCTGTCCGGGCGTAGCGGTCGTCATGCTCCTCGAAGTGAATTCCGTAACGCCTCGCTTCGTCCTTCCACCACGACGAGACGACGTTGAGGGCGAGACGCCCGCCTGAAATGTGATCGATGTTCGCCGCCTGCTTGGCGAAGATCGCCGGCTCGTGAAAGGTCGGGCGCACGGCGACCATCAGCTCCAGCTTCTCCGTGACCGCCGCCAGCGCCGCAGCGGTCGACCAGGCCTCGAGTGAATCCGCATCGATGCCCTTGATGTCGTTCATGAACAGCTCGGCGATCAGCGTGATGTCGTAGCCGATCTGTTCGCTGCGTTGCGCCAGGCGCTTGACGTACTCCCAGCTCGCGGTCATGCCCTCATCGGGGACATTGCGCAGCCAGCCGCCAAAGACCGGGAGCCAGTATCCGTACCGCATCAGACCGCCCCCGCCGCCGCAGACGCGGCTCCGGGCGCAGTCGCCTCCGTGCCAACGAGGGAAGCGCTCGCAATTCTCTCGACCAGATAGTCGACGAGGCGCTCGAACGGATCGAACCCGATCACGTTCCGCGCGTCCGCGACGAAATTCGACAGCGCGTTGATGTCGTAGAAGTAGTGACGCCCATCGCGGTCGTCGATCAGGTACTCGATCCCGCCGATATCGAGCTCCACGCGCGCGGCGATTCTCTCGACGGCGCGGATTATCTCGCGCGGCGGCTTGAATTGCTCGACCCGCATCCCGTTCTTCTGCGCGTCGACGGCGCACGCGGTGCGCGAAAGCTGCTGGCCGTCGGTGGTCTGGCAGATGTCGGCCGGACAGAGATTGAAAGAATCCTCAGCCGGATAAACATTGATGGCGTAGAGAAACTTTCCATCGAGGACCTCGACGCGCGTGATGTGTCCGTCGCGCAGTGGCGCCAGTTCCTGGACGAGTGCGACGTGGTCGAGACCGAGATCGATCGTTCCCGATCTCGCTGCCTCCGCCAACGATTCGGCGTCGTCGAAACGGGTGATTCCGGCGCCGCTTCCGCCCACGTTTGCCTTCACGATCACGGGAAAGCGCAGACCTTTTGCGGCCTGAGGTGCGAGCGCCGCGTTGTTGATCACTTTCGCCTTCGGATACGGTAGTCCCAGCTCGTCCAGAATCTCGAGCTGTAGCGCCTTCGATGTCTCCATCTGATATGGAGCGGACCCGTTCACGACGGGAACGCCGATACGTTCCAGGTGCCGCATCCAGCTCAGGGTGTGAAAGGTCACCTGACCGTGGCCGCGCAGATAAGCGGAGGGACTCGCCCGGTTGAATACCAGCGAATACGGAGAACGGCTTTCCGCGGGATCGTACGAGTGAGCCGATGCGTCAACTCGCGCGTAAGGGACTCCTCGACGATCCAGCTCGGCGAACAGCGGCTTGAACCAGTCGGGGTGCTCGTAGTAGATCGCGATCGGTCCATCGGGTGTTGCGGACATTCATTCTCTCGGCGCTGACGTCGAAACGAAACAAAGCCGCGTCTCGCTGACAGGCGCGGCTCTGTGCGACATGTTGGATTTAACCTATCGCACTGCACGCACCGGTCAAGTCACGAGCGCCGCTGTGCACGCGTTCTAAACATCCATCGCGCGAGGTCGGCGAGGGGTGTCCTCTGCGGGGCAGTGTCCTCGCACGCCCGCCGTTGGGGCGCGCTGGCACGCCCAAACGGCGGGCTCTTGCTGCGGGTGCCCCTCCGAGGACACCCCTCGCCTCCCGCTCGAGATCTTTAAGTGCGCGGCCGTTCGTTTTGCGCGGCAGCCACGAATCCCGCGTCGGCCGCACGATTCACCCGTGAAAACACGACGATGCCGAGCTGCGCTCGGCGCGCTGTCGCGCAGCGATGTCGCCGCGCGGATGCGCAGCGCCCATCGAGGCGCGAAAGTGATGACTGGCTCCGTGTTGGACTCGGAGGGAAGGCGGAGGGGGTCCTCGTAGGCCGCTTTGCAAAGCGAGCGCGAGGAGGAGACCCGCGACCGAGCGGAGCGAGGGAGCGCAGTGAGGGGCTCCGACCAAGCGAGCGTAGCGGCCGAAGAGGACCCCCTCCGACGTACCGGCAACACTCCGACCAGCGGGGGCACTCCGACGTACCGGCGACATAACCAAGCCCGGCGCAACTCGAAACTAACTCGCGGCGGGCACAAGTCTGGCTTAGCATCAAGTATGGATTCACGCCAATTGATCCGGCTCCCGACACGGGATGTCGTGCGCGTTCTCGCGCTGATTTTCGGCTTCTACGTCCTCGTGCGCCTGCTCTGGATTGCGCACCCCGTCGTGTTTCTCTTCTTCCTCGGCGTCCTGTTCGGCCTCCCCCTCGCTCAGGGAACCGATTGGCTCGAGAAGCGAAAGGTCCCGCGCGCCATCGGCACCGCCGTAATCCTTACGGTGTTTCTCGGTCTTCTGACCGCGGGTGCCGTCGGAATGGCGCCGATCCTTCGCGCCCAATCAAAAGAGCTTCAGGACAGGCTTCCCGAAGCGATGGACAAGATCGACGCATGGCTCGGACACCGCGCCAACGGCGTGCTCGGAATTCTGTTCAATGAGGAAAGCAGCAGCGACACTCTACGAACTGCCGGTACCCAACGAGGGGCGATTCAGGCGGATTCAACGGAACAGGGTGAGGTCGTCTTGGACTCGGCTCTCACCGAACCGCAGACCGTGCCTGCCGGTGCGGTCGCGCATAAGCCGACGACGCGTGCGGATACCGTGGCGGCGGGAGGAAACCTCCGCCACGAGATCACGAGACAGTTTCGCGGAGCCCAGAATTCCTTCCTTCGAATGCTCACCTCTACGTTCGCGGTGACCGGCGCGTTCCTGCTGGTGCTATTCATCGCGGCGTACATCGGCGTGGATCCGGCACTCTACCATGGTGGGATGCTCGAGCTCTTTCCGCCGCGCCAGCGCCCTCGAGTGGCGCTCACCCTGGCGAGCCTTTCCACGACGCTCAGGCGATGGCTGGTCACGCAGCTGATCGCGATGCTCGTGATCGGGGCGGTGACGACCGTCTTCTTGTTTGCGATCCACGTGAAGGCGGCGCTGCCGCTTGGAATTCTCGCGGGAATCCTGAAGTTCATTCCGATCATCGGCTCGATCTTCGCCGCGATCCCCGCGATCGCGATGGCGTTCATCGACTCGCCACATAAAGCGCTCATAGTCGGGATCGGGTATCTGGTGATTCAGTTCATGGAGAATCACCTGCTGGTGCCCATACTCATGAAGCGCGGAGTAAACATTCCTCCCGCGCTCACCCTCGGAATTCAGGCCCTGATGGCGCTGCTGTTCGGATTCCTCGGCTTGCTCGTGGCGGTGCCCTTACTCGCCGCGATCCTCACGATAGCCCGTGCGATCAACCCAATTGAAATGAGGGAGATTTCGGCGGAGGCCGACAAAGCGGTGGCCGCGTCGGGCGGTCGGGATTAGCGAAAAAATGCCCGCAGACCCGTCGAGAATGGCGCCTAGCCCCCCGCCACCAGATTATCGAGCGCGCGCTCGATCATTGGCCCCGCAATGATGAGCGACCTGAGAGAGTGGGAGGCGAACGGGATCACGGTGTAGGACATTCGGGATCCACCCGCGGCGATAAAGCCGCGATCGGACGCTCGCTCCTTGTCGCTGGCGCCGCGCATAAGGGCGATACGAACCTTCGGCGGTGTGTTGCGGATCTGCTCATCGACGGCGAAGCTGCCCGGCTCGGTCGGCTCGCCCGAGTTCATCTGGTCCCTGAGCGTGATGGTGGGATGGTCACGCCTGGTGGGACCGAGCGCGAGCACACCGACGATACCCGGAATGGGCGCGTTCGCCTCCGTCCAGAGCGCGATGTCGGCGCCGAAAGAATGTCCGGCGATGACCATGGGTACATGGTCGGCTCCCAGCTCATGAAGCGAGCGCTTGATCAGGGGCGGAATATCGTGCGCGAGGACGCTGTCGCGCAGAAGCGCGGAATCCGGAAGCCGATCGAGAAACTTCTTTACATCGAATCCGACCACCGCATAGCCGTGTGAGGCGAGGCGCTCAGCGAGTTTCTGATGCGCCTGCCAGAATCCAAGGTCGTTACCCAGGAAGAAAACTCCCGCTTTTGGATGCCCCAATACTCCGGCAGCGGGATAGAAGTAAAGGGGCTCGCCCTGCAGCTCCCGATCGCGTGGGATGTAGGCCGAGTGTGCGGGCGCGCACCCCAACGCCAGCAATGCGAAAAGCGCGAAGCTCCTCACTTTGACACTACTCCGGCCAGGCCGCCCGAGATCAGCGACGCGACGTTCGTAAGAATTCTTGGCAGCACCAGTCCGCCCGGCGATGCGAGGTATCTCGGCTCCCATATCGGATCGAACTTCTCCTTGTACTGTCTAAGACCCTGGAAGTTGTAAAACGGCTCGCCACGGCTGAACAGGAGAGCGCCCACCCGGTTCCAGAGCGGAGCCAGACTGCGGTTCTCGATGCCCGACAAAGGC
>DATHGO010000151.1:0-2243 GCA_035317585.1 Gemmatimonadaceae bacterium
CCCTTGATGGCGCTGCTCTCCGCGGCAACGCTCTTGGTGGCGCGCTTGGCGGTGGTTTTCGCTTTAGTTGTCCTGGCTTTCGCCATTTAATGCACCGTAGTGTTGTCGCCGCTTCCGGACGAATCTTCCAGCCCAGTCCCCTCGAGCAGTCCGCGCAAGTCATCGAGTGCAATGCGTCCTTCGAATTGCATGAGCGCTCTCTCGATGATGTGCTCCAGCTCAACCCCGTTGATCGCGCCCGACCCGTTGAGGGAGAGCAGATGACCCCACGCTTCGGGGGCGAAGCGCCCCCGTTCGTGCGGGCCCATCACGCGGAATGTGGTCTGTGCAGGTAAGCGTTCGTCCATTGGCGTTCGTAGTTAGGTCAAGGTCGAGGCAAGCTCGACCACTTTTGCTATAAGTTGTTGCCGTGCAAGCGTTTCCGTATCGAGAACAGTGTCAGCTGTTTCGTAGAGGGCGCGTCGTTTCTCGTACAGCTCCCGGAGTGCCACCACCGGGTCGCGGCCCGCCAGCAGCGGCCGGGTCTCCACCCTGCGCAGTCTGCGAGCAACTGCCTCGGGTGACGCTCTAAGGTATATGATACGCCCAGTCGAACGCAAAAGTTCGACTGACCTCTGCTGTGCGATCCACCCCCCGCCGGGTGACAGCACCATCCCGCCAGTAATGCTCAGTTCCCTCGTCAGTGCGAATTCCAGCTCCCGAAAGTGCTCCTCGCCCTTCACGCGAAAGATCTCGCGCACATCCATTCCTGACCGTCGCTCGATCTCCTGATCGAAATCGAGAAACTGTCTCCCCAGCCTCCGCGCGACCGCTTTCCCGATCGTTGTCTTCCCCACTCCCGGGAGTCCGACGAAGATCAGATGTGGAGCCGGCGACCTATCGTCCCTGTCTGTCACTCAGCGACGAGATGTAATTCGCATAATTGCGCCGCGTCTCTCCGAGCGAATCCCCGCCGAATTTCTCGAGCAGAGCCTGCGCGACGACGAACGCTGTCATGGCTTCGGCGATCACCCCCATCGCCGGAACGGCGGTGACATCACTTCTCTCCGCCACCGCCTGCGCGGGCTCCCGCGTCTTCATTTCGACGGTTCCAAGGGGCCGCATAAGAGTGCTGATCGGCTTCATCGACGCGCGCAGCACGATCTGCTCGCCGTTGCTGATGCCGCCTTCCATTCCGCCCGCGCGGTTGCTGCGCCTGCGTACCCGTCCCGCTTTCACGTTGCGCTCGTCCGGATCTATCTCGTCGTGAACATCGGAGCCTTTTCTGCGGGCGCCCTCGACGCCGAGCCCGATCTCGACCGCCTTCACGGCGGGAATGGACATCAGAGCCGCGGCAAGCCGGCCATCCAGCTTCCTGTCCCACGATACGTGGGATCCGAGGCCCACCGGAACCCCATCGCAGATGACTTCGGCGATGCCGCCGAGGGTATTGCCTTCGGCCTTCGCGGCATCGATCCGGGCGATCATTTCCTGCTCGGCGTCCCGATCCAGCGTGCGGAGCTGCGATTCGTCCGCGGCAGCATTCAGATCCGCCGGCATCTTGTCGGGTCGCCTTGCGTCGACCCCTCCCAGGTGCACGACGTGGCTGCCCAGGGTAATGTCGAATTCACGTAGAAATCGCCTGCAGACGGCCCCAGCGGCCACGCGGGCGGTGGTCTCGCGGGCAGAGGCACGCTCCAGCACGTCCCGGGCATCCGTCCGGTCGTACTTGAGCATCCCTGAGAGGTCGGCGTGACCCGGCCGCGGACGCGTTACCGCGCGCTTCCGCTCGGGATCGCCCTCTCGAGGGGCCGGATCCATGATCTCCTGCCAGTTCTTCCAGTCGCGATTCTGAATCAGCATCGCGATCGGGGAGCCGAGCGTTTCTCCCGCGCGGACGCCTGAGAGGAACTCGGCGTGGTCCGACTCTATCTTCATGCGCCTGCCACGCCCGTAGCCCTGCTGTCTGCGCGCGAGCTCGGTGTCAACATCGGCGGCGACGAGGGACAGGCCAGCGACCATCCCCTCGAGGATTGATACGAGCGCGGGGCCGTGTGACTCGCCGGCAGTGGTGAAGCGCAGCATGAGTCTCCAAAAAGAACGAGCGGGCGCTGCTATGACAACCCCTGATTGTGGCTTGGTTCCGCGGCACGTCAAAACAAAGAGCCCGGCTTTTGGCCGGGCTCTTTGTCTGATAATGGCCTACCTGCTTATGGGCAGGTCGTCGTAAACGTGTTTGGCAATTGCGCGATCACAACACCTCG
>DATHGO010000152.1:0-4191 GCA_035317585.1 Gemmatimonadaceae bacterium
GAGATCGTTCCCTTCTTCAACATTCTCACCTATTACAAGATCGGCCTCGTCGTCAGTCGAGTGCTGCTCAACTTTTTCTATAAGGTGTCGGCGGAGTACGCGGGGAGCACTGCCCAGGGCACGCTGCCTCGCGAAGCGATCGTTATCTACCTCATGAACCACAGGTCCAACGCCGACTACGTGCTCGTCGGATACGTGCTGTCCGGGCAGGTCGCGATTTCGTACGCCGTCGGAGAATGGGCGCGGACGTTCCCGCTCGAGTACATCTTCAAATCCTTCGGCGCGTATTTCATCCGGCGAAAATACCGGGAGAAGCTCTATCACACCGTGCTCGAGCGCTACGTGCAACTCATCACGCGCAACGGAGTGACGCAGGGCATCTTCCTCGAGGGCGGATTGAGCCGCGACGGAAAGCTCGGCAAGGCGAAGATCGGGCTCCTCGACTACGTGCTCGGCGTCGCGCGCGAGTCGTCGATGAGGGAGCGGCTCTACATCGTGCCGGTCGCAATCAATTACGATCGCGTGCTGGAGGACCGCTCGCTGCTGCGCGAGCTCGATGCGCGGGAAGGACGGAGGCGTCCGACGCGGAGCGCGCAGCTCGGCGAAGTGCTGCGCTATGTGTGGTGGAACATGGCGCGTCTCGTGGCGCGGAGATGGCGGCGATACGGACGGGCGGCGGTCGTCATCGGCGATCCATTCCCGCTGGGACCCTGGCTCGACCAGCAGGACCACGAGTCGGGAGGACTGTTCACGATCGAGCGAGCAGGGCGCTTGGCGCGGGTTCAGGCGCTTTCGGATTCTGTGCTCGAGAGGATCGCCGCGATTATTCCCGTGACCCCGGTGACGCTCGCGTGCGCCGCAATTCAGAGCTTCGACGGAGATTTCATCTCGCACCAGCAGCTGATCGCGCGAATGGGCGAGATGCGCGACGTGCTGCGCGAGCTCAATGCGCGCGTGATCCATCACGAGGGAAGTGTCGACGACATCTTCGACCGGGCGTGGCGCATGTTGAGGATGCGTCGGATTCTGGTGCGAGTCGGAGCGGGATATTCGGTGCTGCCCGGCAATCGAGCGCTCGTGAGCTACTACGCCAACAGCATCAGTCATTTGCTCGGACCATTCGCGGAGGGAGTTCGCGAACGCGATCGACTACCCGCGCTTGCCGCCGGCACAATAAGCGCCGTCTAAAGACTGCGACCGCAACTCCGCCTCCCGCGCCGTCCGCACGCGCAGGCAACTCTCCGCGCCGCGCCCACAATCTCCGCATCTCGCTCGCAACTCTCTTGCAACTCTATGGTAGTTGGCGCTGTCGAACTGGTGAGAAACCATGTGCGCCACAGCTCAGCCACAGCAATTCGTGGAACGTTCGCGTACCGAATCGTGCTTGTGACCCGACGAAATCATCCTTTCGGCTGTCTAATGGTTCACTTGGCACTTGCGTGTACACCACTCTAGTATTCGAAAGAATGCCATCCCTACCAGTGCAACGCGCTTCGGTACGACATCGTATCGCTCACAACCGTCCGGGAGAAACGGTTAATCAGCGCGCAATTCGGATTGCATATCAACGCTCGCTCTGTCTCACAGCGAGCGGTCCTAGCACCCGCATCAGCGGGTTCACAATCAGGAGGCGAGTTAAATGGATTATTCTCAGTCAAGAGCTCGGCCGGTTTCCGGTTCCCACCCACCCAATTCAAAGAACAGCTTAGAGAAAAGATTCGTTAGAAAGTTCATTGGCGCTTTAGCGCTTCTCGTCGGCGCCGCATCTACGCTTAGTGCGCAGAGTGGCACGACGATCTCCGGCACGGTGACGAACGAGCAGGGCGTCCCGCTTCCCGGAGCGACGGTGCTCATTCAGGGCACGACCACCGGCGCGCACACCGACGACGCAGGTCGTTACGTGATCGTCGTTCCGGTTGCTAACGCGAACGGGCAGTCGGGAGTTCTGATTGCCCGTGTCATCGGCTACAGCGCGCGCCAGGTACCAATCGTGCTCGCGCCGGGTTCAACCATCAGCCAGAACTTCGCGCTCGTGGTGAATCCGCTCAACCTCGACGCCGTGCTGGTAACCGGCGCGGGAACATCGACGACGCGTGAACGCCTGACAACCACGATCAACACGGTCGACAGCTCCGCCATCACGCGCGCGACCAATCCACAAAACATCGTCTCCGCTCTGGCGGGGCAGGCGCCCAACGTGGAAGTTCGCACGCAGTCAGGAGAGCCCGGCTCTTCGGCGTCGATCAAGATCCGTGGTGCGGCGTCGCTGTCCGGAACGAACCAGCCGTTGTTCGTCGTTGATGGACAGCCGATCGACAATCAGACGTTCTCGACGCAGAGCATCGCGAACGGCTCCGGGACAGCCGCTGGCGCGGACGCCAGCACTGTCGCGCCGAACCGCGCGTCGGACATCAACCCTGCCGACATCGAGTCCATCCAGATTCTGAAAAGCTCCGCGGCAGCGGCCATCTATGGCGCTCGCGCGGCGAATGGCGTCGTGCTCATCACTACCAAGTCAGGGACGCCGGGTGCGACGAAGTACACGATCTCGTCGACCGAGACCTTCGACCGGGTCAACATGCCCGATGTGCTCCAGCACAGCTTCGTCCAGGGTCTGGATGGTGCTGCGGCCACATGCGGCGGACCCGACTGCTCGGTGGCCAGGTATTCCTGGGGTCCCGCCGCGACAGCCGGCACACCGCTGTTCGACCATTCCAATGAGTTGTTCGACACGGGTCTTACCGCTGACAACAACTTGCAAGTGTCGGGCGGCAACGACCGGACGACTTTCTACGCGTCCGGTGGCCTGATGAATCAGAACGGCTACCTGAAGGGTCCCAACAATAAGTACAATCGGGCGTCGATCCGGCTCAAGGGCACGCAGCAGGTCAACTCGAAGCTCAAGATCGGCGGCAACCTTAGCTACGTCGATACCCGCGGCAAGTTCGTTCAGAAGGGATCCAATCTTTCTGGCGTCATGCTCGGGGCGCTTCGTACTCCGCCCAACTTCGATAATGAAAACACCTATCTGCCGAACGGGCTCCAGCGGGCCTACCGTTTTCCAAATGCCACCAGTGTCGCGGCGATGGAAAACGCGGTCTACTACGACAATCCGTTCTTCGTTCTTGACAACCCGGGCAATCGCAGCGAGCTGGGCCGGTCTGTCTCGAACCTGACGGTAGATTGGACTCCGCTCGAGTGGCTCTCCGTCAACGAGACCCTCGGTGCGGATTACTACAATGACTGGCGACTCGAGTCGCTGCCGCTCACTTCCGGCGGTGACGCCGTCGGCAACGTTACGCGCAACGACCTGAACAACCTCGAGATCGACCACAACCTGATCGCGACGGCAAAACACACTTTCGGGACGAACACCGATCTGACGTTCACGGTCGGTCAGAATCTGAATTCGCGCCGCCTGCGTCAGACCTTTGCGTTCGGAGAGCAGTTGATCGCGCCGACGCCTTACAACATTCAGAACACGATCACGCCGCGGGTCCAGGAATACCGCGCGCTTCGCCACATCGAGGCGTATTTTGGCCAGGCGGAGCTGAGCCTCTTCGACCAGCTCGTGCTCAACCTCGGCCTCCGGAACGATGGATTCTCGACATTCGGAAGCGCGAATCCGAGAGCCAACTATCCGAAGGCCAGCGCGGCATGGACCTTCAGCAACCTGCTTAACAACCGCGACCGGACCGGGCTGTTCTCGTATGGCAAGCTCCACGTTGCCTACGGAGAAACCGGCAAGGAGCCGCCAGCATACGCGGCGGTCACCGCGCTCAGCTCGACGACGTTCTTCGGCCTCAGCGGATTTGGCGATGTTCTCAAGTCCGGCATCAATGGCCAGGGAGCGCTATCGACAAGCCTGATCGTTGGCAACCCCAACCTCAAGCCAGAGCGGAACAAGGAAACGGAAATCGGAGCTGACCTCGCTTTCCTGAACAGCAAGATCGATCTCTCGGCGACTGGCTACAACAAAAAGGGATCGGACATCATTCTGAGCGCGCCGATCAACGCGTCGGCGACGGGATCGAATCAGCAGGTCCTGAACGCGGCGACGATCACCAACAAGGGTCTGGAGCTGACTCTCAATCTCCATCCCTTGCAGCGACCCGACGCGGCCTGGGATATCGGCGTCCAGTACGGAAAGAACAAGGGTAACGTGCAGAGCCTCAACGGCGCCCAGTTCAT
>DATHGO010000153.1:0-15620 GCA_035317585.1 Gemmatimonadaceae bacterium
GAGGACTGCGTCGACTCGAGCCCCGCCTCGGCTTGCGCGGGCGAGAGGATTTTTTCCTTTTGTTCGGCGCGCTCCATGGAGTCGACGCCCGGGCCGCTCTCCTGGGTGAGATCGACGTATCGGTACTGCAGCGTTACGAACTCCCGCTCCCACATCAGCGTGAGCAGGTCGTCGTCATCATCCGTCGCCTTTCTAACTCTCTGCAACAGGTTGAAGAACACGCCAAGCTCTTCCTGCTCGAAACCCTCCAGCATCTTCAGCTCGCGGATGCCGTCCTTGTACAGGAGCCAGGCGATGTTGTCGCTGGTACGCCCTTCCTCGTCGAGAACCACGCGACCCTCCCACTCGAGCCGCGTCTCGACCACGTGCAGGTCGATCTCGTCGGTGTGCTGCCAGAGCTTCGCGAAGGCTTCCCTCACGGCTTCGAGGGATCGCGCGTGCATGGGATTGTTCGGCAGATAGAGCTGATGCGCTCGAACGGCCTTGACGAAGGCCTTGAGCAGCTCTGTAACGTAGACAATCGGGAACGATGGCTCGGGGAGCCCGCGTTCCTCGGTTTTTGCCGGAACCGACGTTGTCATGCGGGAAGAAGTCCCATTTCAGTTATCTGAGCCAGATCCTTGTCGCCCCGGCCGCTGATGCAGATCAGCACCGCGTCGCCCTTGTTCCACCGCTGCCTCTCTTTGACGACCCAGGCGACAGCGTGTGACGTCTCCAGGGCGGGGATTATCCCCTCTAACCGGCTGAGGATTCCGAGCCCCTCGACCGCTTCGTCGTCCGTTACCGAGACGTAGAGGGCTCGACCGGTCTCCTTCAGGTAGGAGTGCTCCGGTCCCACCCCGGGGTAATCGAGTCCCGCTGAGATCGAGTGCGCGGGATGGACCTGGCCATTATCGTCCTGGAGCAGATAGCTGAGGGAGCCGTGAAGCACACCAGGAACCCCTCGCTGGAGCGACGCGGAGTGTTCCCCGGAATCGAGCCCCCTTCCCGCCGCTTCTACTCCCACCAGCTCCACCGCGGGGTCCGGCACGAAGGCGTGGAAGATTCCCATCGCGTTGGATCCGCCACCAACGCATGCGACCACACTCGAAGGCGGCCGACCCGCGGTCTCGAGCATCTGTGCCTTTGCCTCGCGCCCGATGACCGATTGGAAATCGCGAACCATTCGAGGGTACGGTGCCGGACCGACGACCGAGCCAATTATGTAATAGCTGTCGTGGACGTTCGTGACCCAGTCGCGGATCGCCTCGCTCGTCGCGTCCTTGAGCGTGCGCGTTCCCGAAAGAACCGGGACGACCTTCGCTCCCATGAGGCGCATGCGATAGACGTTGAGCTGCTGCCGCCGCATGTCCTCTTCGCCCATGTAGACGGTGCAATCGAGGCCGAAGCGCGCGCACACGGTCGCTGTCGCCACTCCGTGCTGGCCAGCGCCTGTTTCCGCGATGATGCGTCGCTTTCCCATCCGCCTCGCGAGGAGCGCCTGAGCGAGCGCGCTGTTGATCTTGTGCGCGCCGGTGTGATTCAGATCTTCGCGCTTGAGATAGACGTCGCACCCGACCAACTGCGATAGTCGGGGCGCGGTACTAAGCGGCGATGGCCGTCCCACGTACTCTTTGAGAAGGCGATCCAGCTCCCGCTGGAATTCCGGGTCGCGAATTGCCTGGTCGAACGCGGCCTCCAATTCGTCCAGAGCGGGAATCAGTGTCTCGGGGACGTACCTGCCGCCGAACGCGCCGAAACGGTGAACGGTCTCCGTCGACACGTTAGCGGGGGTGGAGTCCGCTCGCGGCCGCGTAGAAACTCCGCATCAGCCAGGGATCCTTGATGCCGGGCGCGCTCTCTACGCCAGAGGAAACGTCGACGATATCAGGCGCGAGCGTCTTGATCGCGCCGACCACGTTGTATGGACTCAGTCCTCCGGCGAGCACCACCGCGCAACTTCCCCTGTCGCGCGCGAGATCCACCGCCAGATCGTTCCACGGGAGAGCCTGTCCGGTGCCACCCAGGCGCGTCCCGCCCCGCGCATCCAGAACAATTGCGTCCGCCTTTTCAAAGAGCAGCTCGGCATACGCGGGAATGTGTGTTCCCGCGATTCTAATCGCTGCCCAGACCTCTCCGCGAAACTTGGCCCTGATCGATTTCACGTCATCGGCGGACGGATCAGCGTGGAGCTGCACGATGTCCAGGCGCACTTCCTCGGAAGTGCGTTGAATCTCGTCGGGCTCGTTGGTGCCGAATACGCCAACGCGCTTGACTCCGTCGCCCGCCGCATCGAGGATTTTGCGGGCCTGGGCCGGCGAGACGCGGCGGGGACCGTCCGCGAACACGACCCCGACGTAACTTGCGCCAATCTCGGCGGCGAGCGCGGCGTCCTCGGAGCGCGTCATGCCGCAGAACTTAACCTTTGCGAGCACCGCCGGTCCGCTCGACGCCGGTGAGAGAGCGAACCGCTGATTCAGGATCGCTCGAGGCCGATAGCTCCGAGCCAACCAAAACAGCATCGGCCCCCGCCGCCGCAACGCGTTTCACGTCCGCGACCGATTTCACGCCGCTTTCGGCGATCGCGACCACGTCGCGCGGAATGAGCGGGAGAATCCGGAGTGCGGTCCCGGTATCGATCTCGAGAGTTTCCAGGTTTCGGTTGTTGACTCCGATCAGATTGGCATTCAGCGAAAGCGCGAGGTCCAGCTCTCTCTCGTCTCGCACCTCCACCAGAATCTCGAGGCCTATGTCGGTTCCCGCGCTCATCAGATCATGGAGACGCGCGGGAGGGACGGCGCGCACGATCACGAGCGCGGCCGAGGCACCAAGCGCCCTCGCCTCGAGAAGCTGGGACACTTCGACATGGAAGTCCTTTTTGAGCAGGGGAAGTGCGACCGACTTTCGAGCGAGCACGAGATCCTCGGTCGAGCCGGAGAATCTTGTGGGCTCGGTGAGCACCGATATCGCGGCAGCGCCCCCTGCTTCGTAAGCCTTGGTCTGCGCAGCGAGGTCGAGACCGTGATTGATCGCACCTTTGGATGGCGACGCCCGCTTTACCTCTGCTACCACCCCGACCAGCTGAGCTTGAAGCGCCCCACGGAATGAAGGAACTGTCACCGCCTTCCGCGCCAGGCGCTCAAGCTCAACCGCACGGGGTGCAAGAGTTGCCGCCCGGGCGTACGCCTCGTCCGTCAGCTTACCAAGGGTGCCGGTCGGCGGTGTCCAGGCAGAAAACGCTTGCGCTTCGGTCGATCTTCGGCTAACGTAGGAATTCGGCAAATGTTCGGTAGGATCGACGGACCGGTCCATTCTCAAACCAGCCGCGGAAAAGGGATATGTCGCTCACAAAACGCCAGCGGGAGATTCTGACCTACCTCGCCACCTACTCCGAAGAGCGCGGCTACGCGCCAAGCTTCGAGGAGATCGCGACGCAGTTTAACTATAACTCCCTCGCGACGGTGCACGAACATCTCACGAATCTCGAGCGTAAGGGCTACATCAAGCGCGCTTACAACGAGAGTCGCGGCATCGAGCTGGTGCCGTCAGAGGTCTTTCCTCGTGCGGCTTCCCTGCAGCTCCTCGGAACCGTCGCCGCAGGCATGCCGATCGAAGCCATTCAGATGCCAGAGACCATTGGCGTTCCAGAGGACCTTGTTCGTCGTAGCGGAAACCACTACGTCCTCCGGGTTCGGGGAAACTCGATGATCGACGAGCAGATCCGCGACGGCGACTTCGTCATCGTCAACGAAAAGCACACAGCGGACAATGGAGAGATGGTCATCGCTTTGATCGACGGCACATCCGCCACCGTCAAGAAATTCTACCGGGAGCGCGACGGCCGAATCCGGCTGCAGCCCGCCAACGAAACGATGAACCCTATCTACGTTCACGAGAACGATATTTCGATCCAGGGGATCGTCGTGGGCGTCTTGAGAAGGTTCTAGAGGTAAGTAGGCTAAGTCGCTGGCTTTGTGTGTTTTGTGTAGGCCAGTCTCAAGCGCTCCAGAACTGATTTGGCCTTCCCTGAGTCGATCGCTTTCGCCGCCGCACCGACTCCTTCACCGTACGACCCGACCCGGCCGCTCACGTAAATCGCTGCCGCCGCGTTGAGCACGATTGCCGCGCGTGCGCCCTTGGGTCCCCCGCCATCCAGGATCTTCTCGATGATCCGCGCATTCTCTTTCGGCTCGCTGCCGGCCAGATCTTCGGGCGCGATCTTCTTGAATCCGTGCTCCTCCGGGTGAATCGTCCAGCGACTGCTTGAGCCATTCCTGACTTCTATGACGTGAGTTGGCCCGAGGGGTGAGACCTCATCGAGACCAGGCTCGCCATGCACGACCAGGGCGTGGATCGTCCCTAGTGCCGACAATGCCCCCGCCAGGACTGGCACCCTCTCCAGATCCGCGACGCCGACGACCTGCCGGCCTGCCCGCGCCGGATTCGCCAGCGGACCGACGATGTTCATCACCGTAGGAATCGCGAGCTCGCGCCTGACCGGTCCCACATGGCGCATCGCGGGGTGCATCAGGGGCGCGAACATGAAAACGAGGCCCACATCTCTCAAAGCAGCTTCCATCACCGCCACGGGAACCTCGATGGGGACGCCGAGAGCCTCGAGGACGTCGGCGCTGCCGCTGCGCGAGGTGAAGGATCGATTTCCGTGCTTGGCGATGCGAACCCCCGCACCGGCAGCGACGATCGCAGCCGCCGTCGAAATGTTAAACGTCGGGACGGCGCCTCCACCGGTGCCGCAGGTGTCGACGAGGGCATCCGGATCATCCGCGGCGAGCGATACCATGGCCGACCTTAGCGCTCTCACCACTCCCGCCACGACCTCCGGACTTTCTCCCGTGGCCCGAAGAGCCGAGAGGAGAGCGGCAACCTGTACCGCCGTCGCCTGGCCCTGCATGACGATGTTGAACGCCGCTTCCGCCTCCTCGGCGGTAAGAGGCTCGTGGAAGGCGAGCTTCTGAATCGCGCCCTGGAGCGCGTTCGGTGGCGGGGCGCTCATTGTCCGGGGCTTACAGCGACGAGGCTTGTTCTCTCGACGTGACGATCTGGAGCACTTCCTCGATCACCTTGCGCGAGTCCTGTCCAGCCATCGCCTCGCGGAGCGTTTGCTCGACACGGTAGATGATGTTGCTCTGGGTTTGGAGCGCTTCGCCTTGGGCGTGCAACTGCACGTGGGCTTTCTCCAGCTTCGTCACGGCAACGCGTACCTGTTCCTCGACCGCCGACAATCTCTGCGCTGTTGCCCTCGCTTCTACCGCTGCCACCTCGATCGCGCGCTTCAGCTGAGTGACACGAATGGTGTCCCCCATTCCCTTTCCATTGAGCGCCGCCTGTGCTTCGGAGAGCTTGTGCTGTAGCTCACCTACCGCCCGTGCGTGCTCATCATTGAGCGAGCGAGTCAGGTCTTCCAGTGCGCGAACGGCTTCCTCGCGTGCGCGGCGTTCTGCCAGCCGCGCGAATGCCAGGCCGAAAAGGTCTACCGCCGGGACAACTTTCTCCGACAGCCTGTGACCGAAGCGAGTCTTGGGCTCCGAGAGCGCAAGCACCCCGGAGAGCTCCCCGTCAACGAGCAGTCCTCGCAACAGCAGCACACCCGCCTCTGGATTCGCCCCCACGCCGAGCAGCTTCTGGTAGTCCCCCGACTCACCGGCGAGATCGGCAAATTGGCGCCCCGCCATGAGAGTGCGGCGAACGGCGGTGGGAAGATGATCGAGCGCGATCTCTATCTGCGCCGTTCGCATGCCCTCGTGCGCCGGCATCAGACGCTCCGAGAGCAGCTCGCGCTTGGCGTCGTAGATGAACAGCACTATATGCCCGTTGCGATCGTGCTCAGCGATGTCCTGCGCAAGCGCGTTCAGCGCTTCTGCCGTGTTTCCGACGGAAGAGAGTACGGTTGATAGAGCAGCGAGAGTTCGAGGTGCCATCGTGCGAATTCAGGAGTTGGGCGCGGACGTGCGAAAGCCCGTTCCACATTGACGAGCCAACAGGCGAAAGTCAATCATCTTCAAGGGGTTACGTTCCTTGACAGTCAGTCTCCGGGGGCTAATTTCACGCGATGCTGTCGCGTTCCGTGCAACTCGTGTTGCACTACGATGGCGCGGACTTTTCCGGCTGGCAGCGGCAGCCTGGTGAGCGGACGGTTCAGGGTGTTCTCGAGGCGGCGGTGTCCCGGCTGTGCGGAACGCCCACCGCGGTCGTTGGCGCCGGGCGGACAGATGCGGGAGTACACGCGCGCGGGCAGGCCGCGGGATTGCGCGTGCCTGACAAGTGGAGCGCGCTCGCTCTCCGACGATCGATGAACGCCATTCTTCCGGACGATGTATGGATTGCGGCAGCCTTCGAAATGCGTGATGAGTTTCACCCGCGCTACAGCGCAGTCTCCCGCAGCTACAGCTACTACATAGGCACAGACGATCTCGCATCCTCACCGTTTCGGCGGACCCGTGAGCTGGTCTGGAAAAAACCACTCGATCTCGATCGGCTCGTGCAGGCGGCGCGGTCCATCGAGGGCGAGCATTGCTTTCGCGCCTTCGCTGTCAAAGGTACGGCTCCGGAAAAGGACGATCACCGATGTACGGTGTTGCGCGCGGCGTGGCGGGAGCGAGAAGGCGGACTGGCATTCGACATTCAGGCCGATCGCTTTCTTCACCATATGGTGCGCTTTCTCGTCGGCACAATGCTCGATATCGGCGAGGGTCGCCGCGACGTGGCGGTGATCAAGGAGCTGCTCGCTCAGGACGATAACAGCGAGGTTTCCCAGCCCGCTCCGCCGCACGCCCTCTTCCTCGAGCGTGTGGACTACCCGAACGACCTTTACCTGAGAACTGAATGAACATCTACCTCGAGAGCGTGAACCTCGACGAGATCAGGAACGCGGCGGCGGCGGGGCTCGCGGATGGTGTCGCGTTCTCACATACCGCCTCCGGTGCCAA
Source organism: Gemmatimonadaceae bacterium (assembly GCA_035317585.1). Classification (GTDB taxonomy): domain Bacteria; phylum Gemmatimonadota; class Gemmatimonadetes; order Gemmatimonadales; family Gemmatimonadaceae; genus UBA4720. The sequence continues at coordinate 6,927 of DATHGO010000153.1, forward strand.
CGCGGTCGACGCCAACACCAGGGAGCGCCTCGAGGAGATATCGCGCGAGTTCGCGTTTCCGATTTGCGTTCCAGTCGGGGCGGTGACGTCAGGCGACATCTACACCGAAGCTCGCGAGCTGGCGAAGATTACCGATCACGTCGTGGTGCAGATTCCACTCGTCGAGGACTCCCTCGTTCCGATGGCGCGACTCACGGCGGAGGGAGTGGTGGTTTGCGCGACCTTCGTGTTCAGCGCTGCCCAGGCGATCATTGCCGCGAAAGCGGGGGCCGCCGCGGTACGCATCACGCTGGATGAGCTGGAGACTTACGGTCAGGCCGGCGCTCGAACTGTCGCCGAGATCAAGAACGCCCTCGATTCCAGTGAAGAGGAATGCGATGTCATGGTCGCGTCGCCTCGCTCGGCGGTACAGTTCACGGAATGCGCACTGGCGGGAGCAGACATCATTTGCCTCACTCCGGATGCGCTGAGAAACCTAGTCGTCCATCCGCTGAGCGATCGGGGCATAGACAAATTTCTGAGTGAGCTCGCCAGGCGGCCCAAATCGCGCACCCCTACATGAAGATTCGTTTCGCACGCCCATTGAGCGCAATCGCGCTCGCTGCCTGTCAGGGGGCATCGAGCACTCCCTCGTCGGCACAGTCATCACGGCTCGAGACAACTACGAACACGGTCACCGCATCGCGCCGTACCGCGATTACGGAAGCCGTAGCGCGAGTGGCACCGTCTGTCGTCACTGTGCAGACCGAAGTCGTCGAGCGAGTTCCCGCCGATGTGTTCGAGCAATTCTTCGGCGGACGCTCGGGTCAGCGCGCCGCCGCCGGACTTGGCTCGGGATTCATCGTGCGTTCCGACGGCGCGGTGGTGACCAACGCCCACGTTGTCGCCGGTGCGACGCGTATCTCCGTCGCGATGAAAGATGGGACGACCTATCCCGCTCGCCTCATCGGAATCGACGAGACGAATGATCTGGCCGTGCTCAAGATCGATGCGAAGAATCTTCCAGTGGCACCGCTGGGCTCTTCGACCAATCTGCTCGTCGGCGAGTGGGCGATCGCGATCGGAAATCCTTACGGTTTCATTCTCGCCAACTCGGAGCCCAGCGTCACCGTGGGCGTTGTGAGCGGTACCGGGAGGAATCTCGCGGCCCAGAGCGAGGGCGCGGGTGTCTACGTGGATATGATCCAGACTGACGCTTCCATCAACCCCGGTAATTCCGGCGGGCCACTGGTCAACGCCGCCGGCGAGGTGATCGGAGTCAACAGCTCGATTTTTTCGCCGAGCGGTGGGTCAGTTGGAATCGGCTTCGCGATCCCGATCAATCGTGCTCGCCGGGTCACGGAGGATCTTCTCGCCCACGGTGTGGTCCGGCGCCCGTGGATCGGAATTCAGCCACAGCTCTCGCGCGGCCCAGCCGCCGGCGGTTCCAATAATGGCGTTGTCGTCGCGTCCGTAGTCGCGGGCTCTCCGGCGGCACGCGCCGGTATAGTTCCCGGCGATGTGATCGTACGGTCGCAGAACAGGACGCTCCACAATCCATACGACTGGTACGCCGAGCTACTCGAGCTGCGCGTTGGCGAGAGCGACTCGATCGTAGTCAAGCGTGGAGGCCGCGAGATTCCCATCACCGTGGCGGTCGTGGATCTGCCGGATGTGAACGCTCCTCGAGTGACCGTTCTGCGTGAGATCGAGCTGATCACATTGACCACTCCGATCCGCGCTCAGTATCAGATCCAGAGTCGCCAGGGCGCTTTGGTGAACAGAGTGAGCGACCGGGTGCAGCAACAGATCGGTCTCCAGTCGGGCGACGTGATAGTCCAGATCAACCGCACCCCAATCGCCAACGCGCAGGACGTCAATCGCATTCTTACCACTTACGGACGCGGCGGGATGAGGATGTACTTTGAGCGCGGCGGTCAGATCTATGCCACCGAATTCAGCCTCCAGTAGTGACTACGGACCAGTATAGCTCGCCGCTCGCGGAGCGTTATGCGTCACGGGCGATGCTGGAGCTCTGGTCGCCCGCTACCCGGCATGGACTCTGGCGCCGTCTCTGGCTTGCTCTCGCAGAGGGGGAGCACGAGCTGGGCGTCGCAATTCCGGATGAGGCGATACGGCAGATGCGCGCCAATCTGGACAAAATCGATTTCGACGCCGTCGCTGCCTATGAGAAGCGGTTCCGGCACGATGTGATGGCGCACGTCCATGCGTTCAGCGACGTCGCTCCGGCGGCCAAGCCGTTCATTCATCTGGGAGCGACGAGCGCATACGTCACCGACAACACCGACCTGATCCTGATGCGGCGCGGACTCGGTTTGCTCCGAAGTCGAGTGCTCGATGTGCTGCGGTCCCTCGCTGCATTCGCCGAAAAGTGGCGCGACCAGCCGACCCTCGGCTACACCCATCTTCAGCCCGCTCAGCTCACAACGGTTGGCAAGCGAGCGACGCTATGGATGCAGGATCTGGTTCTAGACATCGAGGACATCGATTACCGCCGGCGGACGCTTCCCTTCCGCGGCGTTAAAGGAACGACGGGAACCCAGGCCAGCTTCCTCGAGTTGTTCGAGGGCGATCACGAAAAGGTCCGCCGTCTCGACCAATTCGTGACCGAGAAGATGTCCTTTCCCGCTCCACTTCCCGTGACTGGGCAGACGTACACACGGAAGCTCGACGCATTTGTGCTGTCCGTCGTCGCGGGAATCGCCGCCAGCGCCGCCAAGTTCAGCGGTGACATTCGCATGCTCCAATCTTTCGGCGAGATGGAAGAACCCTTCGAGAGCGAGCAGGTTGGCTCGTCGGCGATGGCGTACAAGCGAAACCCGATGCGGGCGGAGCGGATCGCGTCGCTGGCCCGGTTCGTCAATTCGTTGGAGAGCAATGCCAATCAGACGCACGCCGCGCAGTACTTTGAGCGCACCCTGGACGACAGCGCTAATCGCCGCCTGGTGATCCCTGAGATGTTTCTCGGCACCGACGCGATACTCGTGCTGATGGCAAACATCTCGAGCGGGCTCGAGGTCCACCCCGCTGTGATCGAGCGGCGGTTGGCGGCCGAGCTTCCCTTCATGGCGACGGAGCAGCTGATCGTCCGTGCCGTGCGCGACGGAGGGGACAGGCAGGTTGCGCACGAGACGATCAGAAAGCACAGTCTCGCCACCGCGCGTGCGCTTAAGGACGGCGCCGATTCCAACGATCTGTTGGAACGACTCTCGAAAGACAAATCGTTCGGAGTAAAGCTCAAGGATCTCGAGGGCGTGATCGATCCGAAACGCTTCGTCGGACGCGCGCCGGAGCAGGTCGACGAATTTCTCCGCGACGTGATCACGCCGCTCTTTGCGGGCGAGAGCGCGAGATCCGAGCGAGCGGAGGAGCTGCGAGTCTGATGCTGATGCAGGTGAGCGACCTTCCTTTGACTCCGTTCCGCCGCGGCAAGGTGCGCGATGTGTACGAAGTCGACGCCGACCGACTCCTTCTCGTGGCAACCGATCGCGTGAGCGCGTTCGACGTCGTGATGGGCGAGACCATCCCGAACAAAGGCGCGGTGCTGACCCAGATCACCGCGTGGTGGCTGCGCCGCCTCGAGGACAAGGTCGAGCACCACATGCTTTCGGCGAGTGCCTCCGAGATCATCCGCGAGGTGCCTCAGCTCCGCGATCACGAGCAGGAGCTTCGAGGTCGAGCGATGCTCGTCCGCCGCACGGCGGTCTTCCCAATCGAGTGCGTCGTGCGCGGTTATCTCTCGGGTTCGGCGTGGAAGGAATACCGCGAGCGAGGAACTCTCGCCGGCGAGCCTCTGCCGAGGGGACTGCGCGAATCCGATCGTCTCGATCCCCCCATTTTCAGTCCCGCGACCAAAGCCGACGAGGGCCACGACGAGAACATCACCATCGATCGCATGCGTTCACTGATTGGTGAGGCAGCGGCGAGCGAGCTGCAGGGACTTTCGCGCGACATTTACGAAGCCGGCCGGGTAATCGCTGCCACGCGTGGGATCATCATCGCCGATACGAAATTCGAGTTTGGACGAGCGAAGAGCACTGGGAGTGGGAGGGTCGAGAAGGTTATATTGGTGGATGAAGTGCTCACACCCGACAGCTCTCGCTTCTGGCCGGCCGACAGCTATGAGCCGGGACACGGGCAGCCCAGCTTCGACAAGCAACCGCTCCGCGACTACCTGGACGCGGAGAAGCGCGCTGGGCGATGGGACGGCAACTACCCGCCGCCGCGGCTTCCGAAAGAAGTGATCGATGCCACGAGCGAGCGCTACCTCGACATCTATCGTCGCTTGACCGGACACTCACTCGACCCCAACGGCTCACATTGAACTTCGCGCGCGAAGGCCTGCTCTTCATCGGGATCGCCGCTGCAGTCGCCGCCGGCGCCTTCGGTTTCGCAATCAGCCGGCGCTCATGGGGACTCTGGCTTGCCGCGTTCGTTCTGCTCCTGCTGGCCCTGTGGGTCGCCTACTTCTTCCGGGATCCCGAGCGGATTGGAGACCGTGGTCCCTCCCTCGTGGTCTCTCCGGCGGACGGCAAGCTGATCATGATCACCGAGGTCGACGAGCCGAGTTTCGTGAAAGGTCGCGCGATCCGGCTGTCGATCTTCATGAACGTGTTCAACGTCCACGTGAACCGGTACCCGGTCGATGGCGTCGTCAAACACATCCACTACAACAAAGGCAAGTTCTTCAACGCCGCCGCCGAGAAGTCGAGCCTCGAGAACGAGCAGATGTCGGTCGGGATCGAGACGGGCAGGCATCGCGTGCTCGTCAGGCAGATCGCGGGACTCATCGCGCGTCGGATTGTCACTTACAGCAAATTGGGGGAGAGTGTGAAGCAGGGTGATCGGATGGGGATCATCAGGTTCGGCTCCCGGGTGGATGTCTTCCTTCCGGTCGGCTCGACCATACGAGCGAAGCTCGGCGAGGTGACAACAGCCGGGGTGACGATTCTCGCGGTGCTCCCCAAGTGATGGTCGCGCCGGACCATTCGAGACGGCCCGTCAGGGGAGACGCCGATCGGCCTCGTAATCGCGGCGTGATCATTCTCCCGAACGGATTCACTCTGATGAGTCTGTTCTTCGGAATGTTCGCAATCGTTGCGGCCTCCCGGAGCGAGTTCGACACCGCCGGCCTTTACATCGTGTTCGCTGGTATCTGCGACGCGCTCGATGGCAGGGTCGCACGCGCGACAGGAACGGGTTCGCGTTTCGGATCAGAGCTGGACTCGCTCGTCGATGCCATAACGTTCGGCCTCGCGCCGGCGATGATCATGTACTTCGCCGTCCTCAACCGAAGCGGCTGGGACTGGATCTTCGCCTTCCTCTTCACCGCCTGTGCCGTGATCCGGCTGGCGCGCTTCAACGTGGAGCAAGCTGGACGCGCGAAAAAGTACTTCCATGGCCTTCCCAGCCCCGCCGCGGGGATGACGCTCGCGACGTACTACTGGTTCAGCCAGACGCCGCTGTACAACGAGACGATCCTGGGAGATCTCAATTGGACGACGGGACTCCGCGGATTGATGCTGCTGCTGTCGTTCCTGATGATCAGCAACGTCTCGTACCCCGCGGTTCCGACGATCGGATTCAGAAAGATCAGCGAGATACTCGGAACGCTGGTCGTCATCGCCACCTTTCTCGGCGTGCTGTTCCTGAGGAAGGAGTTCTACTTCCCGGCCCTCGTCTGCTACGTGTTGTATGGAGTGGCCAAGACGGTGATTTTCGGACTGATGGACAGGCGTCCGCGCGGAGACTCGCCAGTGATCGACGACGATGACGAGCCGCTCCTGCTCACCGCCGCGGGGGTGATAGATACAGGTGAAGCGGCCCGGCAACGGTCGCACCGCAGGAAAAGGAGGCGCCGTCCGCCCGGTCCCGGCGAGCCGCCGCGTAGCGGACCGGGCAATTTCTCCCCGCCTGGCCCGAGTGGAGGTCAGCCCTGATGGCGAAGTTCCGCATTGCCGTTCACATCACTCCGCGCAAAGGCCTGCTCGATCCGCAGGGGAACGCGGTGAAGGACGCGCTGCACACGCTCGGATTCAAGGCGATAAAAGGTGTGCACGTCGGCAGGTACATCATTGTCGAGACCGACGCGTATGACGCGATCGCCGCGGAAGAGACGGTCACCGACATGTGCCGCAAGCTTCTCGCGAATCCAGTGACGGAAGATTTCGACATCGAATCGGCGGTCCCGGCATGAAATTCGGCATCGTCACCTTTCCCGCGTCCAACTGCGACTACGACGCGTTCCACGCCGTCACCGACATTCTCGGTGAGGAAGCGACCTATCTCTGGCACAAGGATCACGACCTTCAGGGCTCGGACGTGATCATCCTGCCCGGCGGTTTCAGCTACGGTGACTATCTCCGCGCCGGTGCGATCGCCCGCTTCAGCCCGATAATGCAGGAGGTGGCGGCACACGCCAAAGCGGGCGGTCCCGTGCTCGGCATTTGCAACGGCTTCCAGATCGCTTGCGAGGCCGGTTTGCTTCCCGGCGCGCTGATGCGGAACGCCCACCTTCAGTTCGTTTCCGCCGAGGTCCGGATCCGCGTCGAGAACGCGGACACGATGTTCACGAACCTCTACGATCGCGGGGAAATCCTCCGGATGCCGGTGGCCCACGGAGACGGCCGTTACGTCGCGCCAGCCGGTGTTCTCGAGGAGCTCGAGGCGGAGGGTCGTGTTATCTTCAGGTATGCGGACGCCACCGGCACGATCAGCGCGGACGCCAACCCAAACGGCTCCGAGCGCAACATCGCGGGAATCATCAGCGAGGGTGGAAATGTGCTCGGCCTGATGCCGCACCCGGAGCGGGCATGCAGTCCCCTGCTCGGATCCGCTGACGGTGTGCGGCTGCTCGAGTCGATCCTCGCCAGAGTGGCCGCCTGATATGTCCGAAGTGAAGCCTCGTCCCGGCGATCCGGTCATTAGTCCCGCGCTCGTCGCGGAGCACGGCCTGACAAAGCAGGAATTCGAGCGGCTGGTGGCAATGCTCGGGCGCGCGCCAACCTTCACCGAGCTGGGAATCGTGAGCGCGTTATGGAGCGAGCACTGCTCTTACAAACACTCGCGGCCCATTCTAAGAACGCTTCCTACCACCGCACCCTACGTGCTGCAGGGTCCCGGCGAAAATGCGGGCGTGATATCGATCGGCGATGGCCTCGCGGTAGCGTTCAAGATCGAGTCACACAACCATCCCTCGGCGGTCGAGCCGTATCAGGGAGCGGCAACGGGCGTTGGCGGAATTCTGCGCGACGTATTCACGATGGGTGCACGTCCGATAGCGATGCTCAACTCGCTGCGGTTTGGCTCGCTCGACGATTCGCGGGTGCGGTACCTCTTCTCCGGAGTCGTGAAAGGAATCGGCGACTACGGCAATTGCGTCGGAGTTCCGACGGTCGCCGGCGAAATCGTTTTCGATCCGGCGTACGAGAACAATCCACTCGTCAACGCGATGTGTGTCGGCCTCCTGCACGAGGAAGATCTCATTCGCGCCAAGGCCCAGGGCGTCGGCAATCCGATCATGGCCGTTGGGGCGCGCACCGGACGCGACGGGATTCACGGCGCGTCCTTCGCGTCCGAGGATCTCTCCGAGGCGAGTGATGCCAAACGACCCCGCATTCAGGTGGGAGATCCGTTTACCGAGAAGCTCCTGCTCGAAGCGAGTCTGGAGCTGATCAAGAGCGGACACATCGTCGCGATTCAGGATATGGGTGCCGCCGGCCTGACGTCCTCATCGGCCGAGATGGCCGAGCGAGGGGATGTCGGTGTGACGATCGACGTCACCAAGGTGCCGACGCGCGAGAGTGGGATGACGCCGTACGAGATCCTGCTGAGCGAATCTCAGGAGAGGATGCTCGTCGTCGCCATAAAGGGCCACGAGGATGCGGTGCGCGAAATCCTCGCCAAGTGGGATCTGACCGCAGCCGTGATCGGCGAAGTCATTTCCGAGCCGGTGTACCGGGTGACGGAGGGGAGCACCATCGTCGCCGAGTTTCCGGGGTCGAGGCTCGTGACGGACTGCCCGAGCTATTCACCCGACGCGCGCGAGTCAACCACGATCGCGGAGTTGCGCGCGCGCGATCCGTTGGCGATCGCCGAGCGCCCGGAAGAGAGTGATCCAGCCTGGACTCTCGAGCGGCTGCTGTCCGCCCCCACCATCGCGAGCAAGGCGTGGGCGTACCGACAGTATGACTCCACCGTGCGTACAAACACTGTCATCGGGCCGGGCGGAGATGCCGCCGTTCTTCGAATACGCGGCACTCACAAGGCGCTCGCGGTGAAGACGGACTGTAACGGGCGATACGTGTATCTCGATCCGCGGGTGGGTGGACGAATTGCCGTGGCGGAAGCCGCGCGCAACGTGGCGTGCACTGGTGCGCGGCCAATGGCAATCACGAACTGTCTCAACTTCGGGAATCCGACTCGTCCGGAAGTCTTCTTTCAGTTCAAGGAAGCCGTGGCTGGAATGGGAGAGGCCTGTCGCGCACTCGGGACTCCGGTCACCGGTGGAAATGTCTCTCTCTACAATGAAAGTCCCTCCGGCGCGGTGTATCCGACGCCCGTAATCGGAATGGTCGGATTGATCGACGACCTGTCCCACATAACACGCGCCACGTTCCAACGTGACAGCGCGGCGATTCTTCTGCTCGGGGACCTGGGTGGCGAGCTCGGCGGTAGCGAATACCTCGCCACGAT
>DATHGO010000154.1:0-5249 GCA_035317585.1 Gemmatimonadaceae bacterium
CCCTACGCCGAGACGAAGGAGCAGCTCGGCGGCTACTACCTCATCGAAGCCAAGGATCTGAACGACGCGATCAAGGTAGCCTCGCGGATTCCGTCGGTCAGGTCCGGCTCGATCGAAGTGCGTCCCATAGTTGAGCGTACCAGCGCGTAGCGGTCGGACGCGAGAGTGAATGGAGGAAGAAGTTGCGGCGCACGTGCGCGACAATGTCGATGCGATCTACCGATCGGAATCGCGCCGTGTGCTCGCGACCCTCATCCGTCTCCTCGGTGATTTCGATCTGGCCGAGGAAGGCTTGCAAGACGCATTCACGGCGGCGGTGGAGCAATGGGGAGAGAAGGGAATTCCCGCGAACCCCCGCACGTGGCTGATCTCCACCGGCCGTTTCAAAGCCATCGACCGGCTCCGCAGGAGCGAGAAGTTCGAATCGGCGGACAGCGCGATTCTCGATCGGCTGCTGGCGACGGAGATGCATGAGCAGAGCGAAGAGGGAGTGGAGGACGACCGTCTCCGTCTGATTTTCACCTGTTGTCACCCGGCACTGAGTCCCGACGCGCAGATTGCTCTCACATTGCGCGAGGTCTGCGGACTTACGACCGAAGAGGTCGCACACGCCTTCCTGACCCCGTCGCCGACGCTGGCGCAAAGGATCGTTCGGGCCAAGGGAAAGATCAGGGATGCACGAATCCCCTATGAGATTCCGGAGCGATCGGATCTGCCCGCACGCCTAGATAGCGTGCTGCACGTGATTTACCTGGTCTTCAACGAAGGGTATCTCGCTTCGAGTGGTGAGTCACTCACCCGCGCCGACCTGTCGGGCGAAGCGATTCGACTCGGCAGGCTTCTCATGGAGCTGCTGCCGGAGCCGGAAGCGATGGGACTTCTGGCGCTGATGCTTCTTCATGAGGCGAGGCGTCGCTCCCGGACGACGCCGTCCGGCGAAATGATCCTCCTCGAGGACCAGGATCGCTCGCTATGGAATCGCGCGCAGATCAGTGAAGGGGTCGAGCTCGTAGAGAGCGCGCTGACGTCGCATCGGTTCGGCCCCTACACGCTCCAGGCGGCGATCGCGGCCGTGCACGCCGAAGCGTCCACCGCGAGCGCTACTGATTGGGCGCAGATCGTCGGGTTGTACGACGTGCTATTGAGGGCCGATCCGTCGCCGGTGATCGAGCTCAATCGCGCGGCCGCGATCGCGATGCGCGACGGACCCGAAGCCGGGCTCGCGCTGATCGATGCGATACTCGTGCGTGGCGACCTGACCGACTATCACCTCGCCCACGCGGCGCGTGGAGATCTGTGTCGGAGGATGGGTCGCGTGGCAGAAGCGATCGGTGCTTACAATCGCGCGCTCGAGCTCGCAACACAGGAACCAGAGCGCAGATTCATCGCCAGGCGATTAAACGAGCTACGACTTACTTCACCTCGATGACCCGCGAGGTCGCGGCCGCTGGATTATTTCCGACTTCGAGCTTCACCGCGTATTTCCCAACGGGCACGAGAGACAGATCGAGAAGCACCGATCTCGCCGACAGAACTCCCGACGCCCCATTTTCGTGCCAGCGGATGTTGAGCGGCGATAGCCTCGGCGCGATGCGCAGCGCGCGGAAGGTGCGTCTCAGGATGCTTTCGTCTACAGGAGTGATCGTAAGCGAAATGGGAAGCGCGCTATCCGCCGGCGTCTTTCCGTAGAGTTCCCAGAACAGCCCGATCTTCCTGTCGCGTCGGAACTTCGTCCCGCCATGCGCGCGCGGGATCGCCTCGTTCAGATCGCCGGGAAGTGATGGCTCTCCATCGACGAAGAGCAGATCCGAAACGCTGATCCTTCCGGAATCGAGAGGGATTTCGGCGAATCCCGATCTCCAGCGCGCTGCAGCCGCGCTGTCATCGGCCAACAGCTCGACGCCAATTAGCTGCTCTTTCCACGGTGTGGATACCGTCAGCACGTTCCTGACCGGCGACTCGACGACTTCGATCTTCGACGGGCTCGTCGCTTCGTCTCCCATTGCTATCAGCGCCGCGGTGAATTTCCTCCGGCCGAAAATCGTATCTGCGCTCACGTCGTACGACGCCACGACCTTCGTGGAATCGCCACGCCGAAAGCGCGCCACCTGGGCATCGAGTCGCACGAACGCCCGAGTGTAAACCGGCGCGTATTGCTCACGCGGCGGGAACTGGTAGATGTCGAACACGGAATCGACGATGAGCGCGAGGCTATCCGGCGGCCGCTGCGTGAGGAAGAAATGATATCCCGGCTCCCGCTCGTGACCGGTGATCGCTGCCTTTGATTCCGGATACATGCTGTGCGACGGTTCCTGCGTCCACTTCTCGGCCCAGCCGAAGCGGAGAATCAATTCGGCGAGATCACCGCCCCAGCTCGAGCCGTAAGTATTCTCCGCATCCTGCTGCAGCGCGGTGTGCAGAACCCGAGAGAAATGCTCGGTGCGTCGCTCGTTACCAGGCGTCATGAAGAGAGGATCCGCGACCCACCAGATTCGCGCATCTACTGCCTCTCGCTGTCCACAGCTCATCTTCTTGTACGTGCCGCGGATATCGTCATCGAGAAGAGGGGAGAGATTCAGCCAGTGACAACGTGTCTGCGACGACATTCCATCCAGCGCGGCGGCGTAGGCGCTGTCAGCGCCGGCGTAGTCTCCGGCCACGTGCAGCGCGAGACCGAGCAGGGCATCGCACCACCACCGTGTTGCCTGGCACGAACGAGCCACGCCCGCCGCCGATGTATCGTGTCCCTCTGTGAGATAGCGAACACGTTGTCCGATTATCCAGTCGTCGCCCGGAAGGGCCGCCGATGCCTTCTCGAGCTCACGGAGCAATTCCCTCCGCGCGCGCACTATGTCCTTCCCTTCATCAGGAACTACATAGTCGGTCAGGTTGGGATGCCACTCGCAGAATCGTCCGACGATCAGGCAATGATCCGCGCTCCCGATGTAAAACCTCGGCAGCATTTGCCGGCGGCGCCGCTCGAACCTCGCCTGCAGGTCGCGCGCGCGCTGAGAGATTTCCGCGGAATCGGTCCGCAATTGTGTATAACGAGCCGATGTCTTGAGCAGCTCTGGCTGCGCGAAGGAAGCCGGCGCGTAAAACGTCATTGCCAGAGCAGCGGCAAGGAGCGACAAGTGGGTGTGATTGCCCACGCGCTCGCCGCGGCTCAAAGGCGAGGGATTCTCAGAAGATGCGACGTAGCACGTATGACAGCACGCTGAAGAGGAGCGATATCAGCAACATCGATACGATCGGCACGTACACCCGCACATTCTCACGCTCGACACGCACATCCCCCGGCAGGTGGCCGAACCATCCGAGCCATCCCCGCATCGTCAACAATCCGACGACGATGATTCCGAGGCCAATCACGATAATGAGCTGGCCGAGCGGTTTATTGCCCACGGTAATAGTTACCGCCGGGACGCGAAGGCCGCCACTGGATGGCCCCGGTCGAGGCAGGTCCTAGCCCATCGTATCGATCCTGACCGTGTCCTGAGCCGCGGAGACCTGTTTTCTGGTCATCCACAGCCGCCATAGCAGGAGCGCGTAAAGCAGCGGCGCCACCAGGATCTCGAATTGGCCTCCTCTGAAAATGAATACCCAGCGCACGATAACGAACACCAACGAGTAGATCGTCAGCCAGAACGCGGGGGTGAGAGACCACCGCTTGCGAAGGATGATGCCGACGCAAACGATCGCCAGCACAAGCTTCACGATCTGCTCGATCCACCAGAGACGCGTCTGAACAGTGAGCGCATGGCGCATCGGTGTGCGGCCAAGCGCGTCGATCCAGCCATAGACCGTGAGCACAGTGATCAGCGCCGCGATGACGCTTCTGAAATTGTCCCGCGGGAGAGGCTCGGACCGGAGCTGCGGAGAAGTCGGATCTGTCATGGAATGATCAATTGTTGGGTCGCAAACTCACTCAATCAATTTCCGTGCGCGACGGGAGTTTTCCGGCTATCGTCGGCGTCTCTTCCAGGGCCTCTCCCTCGGAAACCACCTCGGAACGGCCGATTTGTATTCGATATAGGAAGCCCCGAATCGCCTCTCCAGCCCGGGTTCCTCCGAGATCATGAAGTAGATCTGATTGATGGCGATGAACGTTGCGGTCCAGATCCCGACCACGCGCGAGCCCAGGAACAGCGTTTCCCCAAGCAGCATTGTTACGACGCCGGTGATCATCGGGTTTCGCATGTACTGGTACGGACCGACGGCCACGAGCCGGCGGGTTGGATCCCATGGAGCGAGAGTGCCCTCTCCGACCCGCGCAAAAAGGGAGACGCACCACGCAAACAGCGCAAAACCGCAGAGAAAAACCACGACGCCGGCAATGTGGGCGAAAGCGGCGGCGACAGTCCCGTCCACCCAGCGCGTGTCCGACGCCGACCATGCGCGAAGCAGCCATCGCGGCACGATCACCACCATCACGAATGGAAGTAGCAGGATCGAGAACAAATGACGGAGAATTGTCATGATGCTCACTCCTCCGCTAAAACGTCGCGCCTTGCCGAAAGGCTCGCGGATATTCGATGGCCGCTCACCGGGACTGGGGCGGCCGCTAAGGTCTCTTCGGTGGCATCGGCAGCCGGTCCCTGCCGAATGGATCGCCAGCCAGCGCTTCCGTGTGCAGCGCGCACACCCATTGTCCCTCGCGGCGCACCCACGTGGAAGAGTCGGCAGCATCGATCGTCACTGATTTTCCGTCGACGGTCAACAGTTCCTTGACCTTGTAGGCGATGATCGCGGCGTCATCGCCCAGGACCCTCACCTGTACATCGCTCAGCGTGAACTCGTGAAGCGTCCAGCCACCCGCCTGGAGCATTCCAGCGAATGCCTGGCGGGTGATGCGCGCGACGCCCTGGGCGCCGGTGATGATGCACGGATCATCGGTCAGGCGCATCGCTGCCTGCACATCCCTGTCCTTGATCGCCTGCCAGTACTGCTTCTCGTGATCGAGAAGCTGTGCTTCGATGGGCCCTTCCGGCATCTGCGTCCCCGCCAGGTTAAGGGATAGATTGGCTCAGAGTCACGACATCATCAAGCGTCATGCCTCAAAGCAGTAACAGGCCACGTTTGACGCCGGTTGCCACCGCCTCGGCGCGCGTCGTCACTCCGAGCTTGTCGAAGAGCAGCTCCAGATGAGTCTTCACGGTGTTGGTGGAGATGCCGAGTCGCGCTGCGATCTGCTTGTTCACCAGGCCGTCGGCGAGAAGGGCGAGAATTTCCCGCTCACGATTGCTGAG
>DATHGO010000155.1:0-5838 GCA_035317585.1 Gemmatimonadaceae bacterium
CTGGCGCGCGTTGAGGCGCTGTCTCGCCGGCCGCGCGCGCGGATCACACCGGTGCTAAAGGCGGCTGACCTGACGCTCAATCTGGATACGAGAGAGGTGACGCGCGCCGGCCACCCGATCGAGCTGACGCCCAAGGAGTACACGGTGATCGAGTATCTCATGCGCCATGCCGGTCGCGTGATGAGTCGAACCCTGATCACCGAGTACGCGTGGGGCTATCACTTCGATCCGGGCACCAACATCGTCGACGTCGTGATCAACCATCTACGCAAGAAGATCGATGCAAACAGCACCAAGAAGCTCATACATACGATCCGCGGCGTAGGGTACGTGATCCGCGAAGAGAGCGCCGCGGGAAAGGGCGGGTAGAGCCCCAATGCTCTCGATGCGCGTGAAGCTCACCGCGGCGTTCCTTGCCGGACTGGTCGCGGTCACGATCACGCTCTTCCTGGCCGTCCTCGCCGCGCGCAACAATGCGGTCTATCACGACATTGCACAGTACGCGGCGGCGCAGGGCGATCTCGCGGCACGGGTCATCAATGATGCCGCGAAGTCCGGCGAAAAGGTCGTGGCAACGAGCGACACGGCCCTCATCTCCCTGCTCTCACCGAAAGTCGTGGATCGGCTCCAGGCTGTGCCGGGATACATAGTAGTAGTCGACACGGCTGGGCGCGCTGTCTATCGCTCGAGCGACGTGATGCGCCTGGACGACAACGACATGGCAACGCTCCAGACCCAGCTCGCGGACCTGCCAAAGTCCGGCGAGGCACTGATCTTCACCCTCGACTCGCTCCAGGAAAAAGTTCTCTTCGTCTCGCACTCTCTGGGAACGGACGGCCTGAGCCGGATCGCGTCGGGAGCGATTGCGACCAGGGCCAGCACGATCCCGCGCGAATACATGCTCGACGCGCTGGTGATCGTGCCACTCATCATCGGCGCGGCGGGAATGGGAGCGTTCATCATTCTTGGACGGACGCAGCGGCAGCTCAACGAGATCACCATCGAGGTAGCCGCCATCACCGATGGACGCAGCCTGCATCGTCGTCTCGCGCTCAGCGACGAGACGACTGACTTCGCGGATCTCGTGACGACGCTAAACGCGATGATCGCCCGCCTCGAGACGTCGTTCGCCGGATTGCGCCGATTCACCGCCGACGCAAGCCACGAGCTCAAAACTCCGCTGGCGGTGCTACGGGCCGACGTCGAGCGGGCAATGATGGAGTCGACGAGTCAGACGGAGCGCATGATCGGACTCGAGGAGGCGCTCCAGGAAGTGCGCAGGATGAGCGATCTGGTGGAGAGCCTCCTCACTCTCGCCCGCGCTGACGAGGGACGATTCGACCTGCATCGCGAGCCGGTAGAGCTCATGCCGCTTGTTCAGGAAGTCTACGAGACCGCTCTGATACTCGGCGAAGCGCAGGGGGTGACGGTGAATCTCCCGTTCACGGCGGATGTAGTGGTCATGGGCGACAGAACACGTCTGAGACAGCTCTTTCTCAACCTCGTGACGAACGCCATCAAATACACTCCCGCCGGAGGCAAGGTGGAGCTCGGAGTGGGCCGCCACCCTGACAACGTGACCTTCGCAGTGCGAGATACGGGAATCGGGATCTCGGCGGCCGATTTCCCTCACATCTTCGAGCGCTTCTGGCGCGCCGACAGGGTGAGGTCGCGAATGTCGGAGCGCGGAGGGTTCGGGCTCGGGCTCGCGATCAGTCAATGGATCGCGCAGGCGCACGGCGGAACTCTTACCGCGTCTTCGCGTCTCGGGCGCGGCAGCCTCTTTACCGTCACTCTGCCTCTCGCGGGCGACTGAGGGCAGCGATCCTAACGGCAACTGCAACTTACGACTACCGGCCGGGAGCGATGGGCGGACCGGCTGGGGGCTTCGAGCCATGCTTAAATGCACCACGAGACAGCCCGCAGCAAAGTACTCGCGTTAACGACACGCTAATGCGGGCGTTAGAAGCCTTTCATTCATTGCTAACGCGCGCGCTATTTCATTGCGTGTAGGACTCCGAGAGGTTTGGTGCGACATGCACTCGGAGAGGAAATGCTCGAAACGCTGCTGGAGTCAAAATCAAAAAGGGAGCGGTCGGCAGGCGGCGCAATCGTGAGCGTCACGGCTCACACGGCGTTGATCGCGGCAGCACTCTATGCCACCGCCCAGGCCCGAGTTCAACCGGCCGAGTTCGCCGAGACAGTTCGAGCTGTCTACTTTCCGCACGATCCTCTTCCAGATCACTCGGCATCGCCAACGATGAGCCACCGAGACTTCGAAGGTCACCGCCTGGTATTTGTCGCTCCGAACGTCGACATAAAAGTCCCGTCCGTCGACATCAGCGACGTCGTGTCGAAGCCAGGTGATTTCAATCCAGCTACGACCAGGTCCTCAGAGTCGAATGGTGGCGAGGAGAGTGCGCAAAGTTCATCCGGTGCGCCTTTCCGCGCGGATCAGGTCGAGAGGCAGGTCGGCGTTATTCCCGGCAGTGCGGCGCCGCGATACCCGGAGGTACTCAGGAGCTCCGGCGTCGAAGGACGGGTCGTCGCTGAATTCGTCGTCGACGAGCTGGGTCGCGCCGAGGAAGGAAGCGTCCGGTTCGTACGCTCTGACAATCAGCTCTTCGAGGACGCGGTGAGGGTCGCTCTTCGCCGGATGCGGTTCATCCCGGCCGAGGTTGGTGGAGTGAAAGTGAGGCAGCTGGTTCAGATGCCTTTCGTGTTTACGCTGTCGCGTTAGTTAGGAGTTCCTTAATACTATTTCATTGATTCTTAATCTTGCGGGTATTCCGCGGGATTCTCGTTGTTAACAGGTTTCATTCACGGACTTCCCACTAGGTGAGGAATGTTTAACCAACTGATCGAGTCAAAGGCTAAGAGGCAGAAGATGGCCGGCGGCACAGTGTTCAGCCTGGTGCTGCACACCGTGCTTATCACGGGAGCGGTGTATGCGACTGCCAAGGCCGGCGCCAAAGATGAGAAATCGAAGGCTGAGAAGATTCAGTTCGTCGAGATGAAGAAGGAGCCTCCGAAGGTGCCGGACAAGCCGCCGCCGCCGAAGGAGGTCGTCGTCAAGCCGCCTCCGCCGAAAGGATTCCAGGTCCTTCGCGCGCCCGTCAAGATCGACATCAAGATTCCCGAGATCGATCTCACGAAGGCGATCACGAACGAAAGCGACTTCAGCGGAAAGGGTGTCAAGGGCGGCACCGGCTCTGGCGTCGTGGGCGGAATCGCCAACGCGAACCAGACCTATTTCGAGTTCCAGGTCGAGAAGCCCGCTGAGATGCTCGCCGAGAGTCCAAAGCCGAAATATCCATCGGTTCTGGAAAGCTCGGGCATTGCGGGCGAAGTCCAGGCTCAGTTCGTAGTCAGCAGCTCCGGAAAAGCGGATATGGATTCGTTCAAGGTGCTGAAGTCGACGAATGAGCTGTTCACACAGGCGGTGAAGAACGTTCTGCCGCGGATGAAGTTCAGCCCCGCGATGATCGGCGGCAAGCCGGTCAACCAGCTGGTCCAGCAGTCATTCCAGTTCGCCGTTCCCCGCTAACCAACCCTTCCCGGAGTAAACAATGCAGCTGTCATTGCTCGACATTTACAACCAGATGGGCAACTTCGCGAAGGGCATCGTCTATGTCCTCGCCATCATGTCGATCTGGACCCTTTCCGTCGCGATCAAGAAGTGGTGGGATCTTCGCCAGGCGCAGGGTGAGACGCGCAAGTTCGCTCCCGAGTTCTCGCAGTTCCTCGAGGAAGACAACCTTGCGGAAGCAGTTACTCTCGCCGACAAGTACAAGAAGTCGCACGTCGCCCGCGTACTGGGCGGCGCCCTCACGGAGATCCGCCCGCTCATTCAGGATGGATCGGTGACGGTCGGCGACATCAATTCGGCTGAGCGCGCGATCGAGCGCGAAATGCTGATGACGATTACAGACCTGAAGCGCGGTCTGGGCGTCATGGCAACAGTCGGCGCGACGGCTCCGTTCGTCGGACTTCTGGGAACGACGATGGGAATCGTGAACTCCTTCGCCGCCATGGCGGCGTCGGGCTCGGGTGGTCTCGCCTCGATCTCGTCCGGTGTGTCCGAGGCGCTCATCACGACCGCTTTTGGTCTCGTCGTCGCGATCCCGGCGGTGTGGCTCTTCAACTACTTCCAGATCAAGATCGACAATCTCACCGCCGAGATGACGTACACCTCGAAGGAGATGATCGACTACATGATCAAGAACGTCACCGGAACAGGTGAGTTCGGAAGATCGCGCTTCACGCGCGAGTTCAACACGACGGCGACAGCGGGCAACTCACCGATCTCGCAGTAAACCCGAGGAGGGTTGAGTTATGGCAATGTCTGCTGGTACCGCGGGGGGCGTAAAGGCGTCACCAAACGTGACGCCGATGATCGACGTGATGCTCGTGCTCTTGATCATCTTCATGCTCGTCATCCCCGCGATTACAGCCGGTTTCCAGGCGATTCCGCCGACCGGCGTCAATCTGAAGCCCCATCCCGAGGAGGATCAGGATCAGGTCCTCGGTATTGATGCGAATGGGCAGTACTACCTGAACAAGAAAGCGATCCCCAACGCCGAGCTTGCACAGCGGCTGAAGGCGATCTTCGAGAACCGCCAGGAAGACAAGCTCCTTTACGTCAAGGCGCACAAGGATCTTATGTATGGAAAGGTTCTGGACGCGCTGGACATCGCGGCTCACAACGATGTGCGGGTGACGGGTATGATCACCGATCAGCGTCCGGGGACCGTGTCCGCGGTTCAGACCGACAATCTCTTCAATGCCCCTGCTGCTGCACCGGCGGGAGGGAAGAAATAATGGCAATGACAGGAGGAGGGGACCACCTTACCAACGAGATCAACGTCACGCCGATGATCGACGTGCTGCTGGTCCTGTTGATCATCTTCATGATGGTCATTCCGATGTCGCGGAAGGCGCTCGACTTGCAGCTGCCCGACCCGACTCCGGCGCCGGATCAGTCGGGGCCGCCGCCGTCGCAGATCGTGCTCGAGGTGCTGCCGGGCAACACGTTCAAGATCAATACACAGCCGGTGTCGAAGGCGGATCTCCAGAAAAAGCTCAAGGAGATCTACGATCAACGGCCGGACAAGATCATTTTCGTCAAGGGTGATCCCGCAGTGAAGTACTCTGATGTGATCGCCGCGATGGATGCGGCACGGGGTGCCGGCGTCAAGGTCATTGCCGCAACGCCGAAGGATGTGAAATAGCTACGCTTTATCCCACCTTCGAGCAGCGGCAAAAGAAGGAAAAACAGTGGAAAGGGGTCATTGCGTCGTTGCTCATACACGCAGTGATCCTTTTTCTCATTCTGGCGCCCATCGTCGGATCGTCGAATTTCACTCATGATCCGGTGCTTGGCGGCGGCGGCCCGGGGCCGGCCGGCGGAGGTGGAGGCGGAATCAATGGTCCGGGCTCCCGCGAAGAGCACCTGGAGTTCGTGCGGGTGAGATCGGATCCGACGGTGATGCCCAAGCCCAAACCGCTTACGGTACCGCCGGTGAAGCCGCCAGATCCGGCGCCGAAAGTGGAATCTCCGGTCGTTCCAACACCGCCTGTGAATTCGGCGGTGACGACAACGAACACCGGCGAGGGCAGTGGCAACACGGGCACTCCGGGCGCAGGTCCGGGCACTGGTGGCGGTGTAGGGTCGGGCGTCGGCACCGGACGCGGCAGCAACGTCGGCCCCGGGACTGGCGGGGGTCCCGGAAAAGATTATCCGCCGACGCTGAGAGATCTTTTCATTCCACCGCTCCCCGCGCCCGATCGAATCAAGCCATACCATCTCATTGCGTGGTTCGACGTCGACGAGAAGGG
>DATHGO010000156.1:0-6445 GCA_035317585.1 Gemmatimonadaceae bacterium
TTTCCAAGCGTGCTCGATCGACCACTCCGACATCTCTCCGTTTAGAATCAAGCACTTGCGGACGGCCAGGAACAGTGTAACGCAAAACCCTCCTTCAATTCCCAGCGTTCTTCCATCAGGCTTGGAATCAGCAGCTTACAAGACACACATCAACAGTTGATCGCGCGAATCGTGTAAGACCCGGTTTCCGCCGCCAATGAGGCCGGAGAGGGTTACAAGGCCGGCATCGGGACGACTGCGATCGGCGGGAAGTTCGACTTCTATGGCGACGAGCGCCGCGGCATTTCCGTCGCGGTGTATCCACAGCTCGAATTCGCGCCGGCGCACGGGGCCGAGAAGGGACTCTCGGAGGCCGGCCAGACCATCGTGCTGCCGCTCCTCGTCGCGCGCGAGTTTCACGCGTTCACGTTCGTGTTCAACGGCGAGCTCGAAAAACCGTTGCACGATCCATCGCGGGAGCTCGCATCCGGATTCGGCTTCGCGTTCGGCCGGTCGTTCACGCGGAAGGTCGCCGCGATGATCGAGCTGCGCACCGAATCGAGCATCGACTTCCAGCGAGATCGGCTCGTGCTGGTGAACGCCGGCATCATCGACGGCGTGCGCAACGTCGTCGTGTACGCGAACATCGGCCATTCGGTGTTCTCCGACGACGGAGGGCATTTCTACGCCGGCGGCGGCTTCAAGGTCGTGATCGGCCGGTAGCCGGGCGTGCTACCCTCGACAGCCGTGGGCCGCGACATCAGGCTCGCGCTCAGGCGGCTCGGCGCGACGCCTCTCTTCACAACCTTCGCGATTCTCTCGCTCGCGGTCGGCGTCGCGATCACGACAGCCGTGTATTCGATCGTCGATGCGGTGTTCCTGCGCGGCCTCGGCATCCACGAGCCCGATCGCGTCGCCGTCATCGTCACCCCGTACAGCGGACGGCTGCTGACCGGCACGGTGTCGGAGCCGGACTTCCGCGATGTGCAGACCGCCCAGACGTCGTTCTCCCACGTCGCCGCGTCCGCCACGTTCGTTCGCCGCCTTGCCCTGCCGTCCGTGACGGAGATGGTCATCGGCGAGTCGGTGAGCGGATCGTACTTCGCCACGCTCGGCGTGGGCGCCAAGCTCGGACGCACGATTCAGCCGAGCGACGATGCCGGCGGCGGACGTGTGGTGATGCTGAGCGATACGCTGTGGCGACGGCGGTTCGCGTCCGATCCGCGGATCGTCGGCGCCACCGTGGCGATCTCCGGAGAACCCTTCGAGATTATCGGCGTGGCGCCGGCCTCGTTCAGCGGTCCTCGCGGATGGCTGGTGGGCACGCAGTTCTGGATTCCACTCGGTACCGAGTCACGGTTGAAGGAGTCCCCCCGGACGGCGGCGCCGCGCGCCACAGCACGAGACGATCGACGGCTCACCGTCTTTGGCCGCCTCGCAACGGAGGTGACGATCGCCGCGGCATCGGCGGAAATGCAGACCATCGCCGAGCGGCTCGACGAGTTTTTTCCGCCGCGATTCCGTGGCAAGGGCGTCGGCGCCACGGATCGCCCGTGGCGCGCAAAGACCATGGCGGCGATCTCCGACGACGAGGACTCCGCCGTGCGCCGGTTCGGGATGACGCTCGTGGCGCTCGTCGGGTTGGTGCTGGTCGTCGCCTGCACGAACCTCGGCAACCTCGTGCTCGCCCGCGGAAGTACACGGCTGCGCGAGCTCGCCGTGCGGCGCGCCCTCGGCGCATCGAGGTGGCGGCTCGTGCGCGAACAGTGTCTCGAGAGCGTGATGCTGGCGGCCGGCGGCGCATTCGCGTCCTACGTCATGTTCGAGCTGTTGCGCGTCGTGATGGACACCGAGTTCAGCCTCGCCATGCCTTTCGGCGGCCGTACCACGCTGTCGTTTCATCCCGCGCTGAACGTGCCGGCGCTGACGATCGCGGTCTCGTCGCTCCTCATCGCGCTCGTCGTCTTCGGCCTCGAGCCGGCGATTCAGCTGACGCGCACGCTCGACGTTCGCGGCGCGCTCGCCGGCGGATCGGCCGCCGGACCGCAGCGCGGCCGGCGCCAGCGGCTTCTCCTGCGGTGGCAGGTCGCCATCGCGGCCGGGTTCTTCATCATCGCCACCATGTTCGTGAAGTACTCGATCGCGGAGGCGCGCCATGATTCCGGCATCGACCTGGATCGAATCGGCGTCGCCGTTCTCAATTTCGACACGCCGGAGTGGAACGAGCCTCGCGCACGGCGCATCTTCGACCGGGTACTCGACGAGCTGCGGCGCCATCCGTCGGTCGAGGCGGCCTCACTGTCGAGTGGATTGCCCTTCGGCGTGCCGAGTACGCTGCGTCTGTCCATCTCACCACTGGAACAGACGAGCGCCGCGCGAATGGACCCGCAGGTGGTGACGACGATCGCCGGGGCCCCCTCGATGTTCCGAACGCTGGGGGTGGAGATCCTTCGTGGACGCGGTTTCGACGATCGCGACGGGCCGGCCGCGCCACGCGTCGTGGTCCTGAGCGAATTCACGGCACGGCAGATGTTCGGTACCGCCGACGTCGTCGGGCGGGAGATGGCGGTCGGCCAGACGCGGTCCCCGACGGCCACGATCGTCGGCGTTGCCGCCGATACGGACGTGGGCAGTATCTTCGCGGATCCGCGGCCACTGGCCTACGTGCCGCTGACGCAGCACTACCAGCCGCTCATCACGGTCGTCGCGCGGGCATCCGGATCGGTGACGAATGCGGTGGGCGCGATGCGCGAGGCCATCCGGCGTGCCGATCCGGACGTGGCGGTCGACACCATCGGGACGGGACGATCGGTGCTCGCCGGACCGTTTCAGGTCCTGCGCGGGCTCGGCATGACGGCGGTCGGCCTCGGCGCGATCACGCTGCTTCTCGCCATGGCGGGCCTCTACGGCATCCAGTCGCATATCATTGCAAACCGCACGCGGGAGATCGGCGTGCGGATGTCGTTGGGGGCCACCGCCGGACAGATCAAGCGCATGGTGCTCGTGGACGGCTATCGTCCTGTCCTCGACGGGCTCATCTTCGGGTTGTCGATTGGCCTCGTCGGCCGGGCGATCGCGCGCGCGTATCTCGAGCTGGACGTCGCCATCGTCGATCCGTGGATGCTGGTGGTGACGCCGATTCCGTTGATCTGTGCCGCGTTCTTTGCCTGCTACTTGCCGGCCCGCAGGGCCGCGGCGGTCGATCCCAACGTAGCGCTCCGCAGCGAATAGCCACGCCGGTAGTTTTCTGCCGTTCGTTTCCTATGAAAACTTACAGCAGACACGACTTTACCCGAGAGGAACGCGCGGCGAGAGCCAAGGTTGCGATCAGCGCGGCGTTTGAGAGCAAAGAGCAAGCCTTTCTCGACTTCGTGCTCTCTCACTACGTCCGTGTTGGCGTGCAGGAACTCGACCAAGAGAAACTGACCCCATTGTTGCGGTTGAAATACAACAACTCAATTGCCGACGCGGTGGCTCACCTGGGCAAGCCTGAGGACATTGGACGAGTCTTCATCGGCTTCCAGAAATATCTGTATCAGCAAGAAGCGCGTTCGGCCGGAACACCGTTGAACCGATAGTTCGATTAGTCGTCGCCGTCTGGGCCGAACGCTCGTTGCCCATGGCAGATCTCAAAGGAGGGCCGAAAACGACCTAGCCCCGCTTTTGTCGCGCGCGGATAGGCGCTGGAGGGCGACGGTGGGCGAGATCACCGTGTCGGTCGTCGGGTCCAAAAATCCAAACTGGTTCGACACGCATCAGATCCCCAAGAACGCCGCATACGCGATTCCCGACGAGGCTGCCACCCGGCTAATGACGGCTTCTCTGGACGTAACCGACCCAACTGCCGCGACGAGAGTCGTCTCTGACGCTGTCGATCACTTTGGTCGAATCGATGTCCTCGTCAACAACGCGGGCTACGGTCTCATCACTGCGTTTGAGGAAATGTCGCCTGAACAAATCCACCAGCAATTCGCAACCAACGTATACGGCGTGATGAACGTCACTCGCGCCGTGTTGCCAGTCATGCGACGCCAGCGCAGCGGGCACTTGTTCACGATCGCTTCGATGGGTGGCTACCTCGGTGGATCGCGCGGGACAGCGTACGCCGCTTCCAAGTTTGCGGTGGCCGGCTTCACAGAGTCGCTCGCCCTCGAACTCGAGGAGTTCGGCATCACCGCGACAATTGTCGGACCCGGATACTTCCGCACCGATTTTCTAGACAAGTCCTCGGCGATTCTCGAACCGGCGACGCTCATCGAGGACTATCGCGCGTCAAATGCTGCGTTTCGCGCCGCCACGGAGACCGCCAACCATGCCCAACAAGGCGATCCGAACGCTCTCGGCCGCCTGCTTGTTGAAATCGCAGCGGAGAGAAAACCGCCACTTCACCTGCCGGTCGGCGCCGACGCCGTCCAGCTTGTCGAGCAGCATCACAACTCCGTGCTGAACGATATCAAGGCCTGGCGCGCCAAGAGCAGCAACACGGCTTTCAACGCCGGTTAGTGTTCGTGCGTAGGCTTTACCACGTGCAGGACCGGTGGAGAACACCGGGTCCTGCCACGACGGTCTGAAGCAACTGAAACTGAAAACTGTGTAGAAACTGTGTAAGGTGAGGGCAAGACTGGCGAGAAATACCGACGTTTACGGAGTCACATCGGGGCGCATTTCGCGAAGCTAAATCGTTGCTCCGTCTACGACAAGAGGTGTTTCAATATCGCTTGGCGAGAGTCACCACAATCGTTTTCCAAGCGTGCTCAATCGACCACTCTGACATCTCTCCGTTTAGAATCAATCACTTGCAAGCGGTCTGGAACAGTGTAGCGCAAAACCCTCCTTCAAATCCTGCTGGCCTGCAATGTGATTTGAATTCAGGGTTTACCGACGCATGTCGGCGTGATCGTCGACCGAATTGTGTAAGACCTTCGAATGTCCTTCGATCACTTATGGCGATCGCCCTCGAGGCGCAGCGTATCGATCAGCACAGAGGAGCGCGACCGGCTGGTGCCGACGACTCTGGTAATACAGACAGTACCCTGCCAACGGCGAACACCAATCCTCCAGCACACGCACCAGCGCAGTAGTGAACGGCGTGCGCGCACGGCGGTCAGGCTCGCCATGATGGTCACAAGGTGCTACAAGCGAAACGCCTCGATCACAGCGGCAAGGGCGGCCGGCTGCTGCTTCCGGCTCGGATAGTAGAGGAAGAAGCCCGGGAAGGGTGGGCACCAGTCTTCGAGGACGCGCACCAACGCCCCAGTCGCGAGGTGTGGCGTGACGCGATCTTCCGCCACCCAGGCCAGCCCTGCCCCGTCAAGAGCCGCTTGGATCACCAGATCCAAGTCATCGAGGAGGAGCGACCCGCTGACCGAGATGGCCAGCGACTGATCGCCTTTGTCGAATTCCCACCGGTACTTGCTCTCGCCTCGGTGGCGAAAGCCGATGCACCGATGTTGCAACACGTCTCGCGGGACCGTCGGCTTCGGGTGCGATTCGAAGTACGCAGGCGAGGCGACGATCGCCGGTATGAGATCGGGCGAGACGCGCACCGCGACCATGTCCTGCGCGATGTACTCGCCGAACTGAATGCCTGCGTCGAAACCCGCCGACGCCAGGTCAAGCCGGCTGTCGTCCGTTGTGATGTCGAGCTCCACGTCCGGGTAGTCGAGCGCGAAGCGGCCGATTTTTGGAGCCAGGACAGCTTTGGCGGCAAGGCGCGGGCACAGCAAGCGGACGCGGCCGACCGGCTTCGATTGCAGGCCGGACAAATTCGTCAACGTTCCCTTGATGTCCGCCAGCGCTGGCCTGAGGTGCGCGAGGAGCTGTTCGCCGGCATCGGTCGGCGAGACGCTGCGCGTCGTCCGGGTGAGGAGCCGGACACCGATTTGCTCTTCGAGCCGTCGAATGGCGTGGCTCACGCCGGACGTCGAGATGTTGAGCTTCTTCGCTGCGCGCGTGAAGCTCCGCTCTTCCGCCACCGTCAGGAATGCCGAGAGAACGCTCAGTTCGTCACGCATGACCGTGTAATCCCTGTCAAGAGTTGCACCCAATTGTAATCACGTTAGGGCACCTCACTGTTGACTGGCAGTCCACAGCCCTTCCACATTTCTCCGTCTACACAGGTTTCTCTCAATCCCGTACGCTGAATCTCGGAGAAAACGTGACAGCCCTAGGTCGCATCAATTGTTCAGTCGGATCTCCGTTCACTCGTTCTGGAGTGCACCGATGAAGGCTGCCGTCCTTCACACGCCATCCGAGATTCGGGCGCGCAATGGCCAGCTACGCTTGTTCTCGAGGATGGAGGAACTCGATGACATCCAAATGCGATCGGCGTGATTTCGTCAAGGCCATGGCCGCTGCGACCGGGGTAGCCATCGCTGCGGAACAACTCCTTCCCACCACGCTTCACGCGCAGACGACTGCCGCCAACAACGAAATGTTCTACCGCCCTCTCGGACGCACCGGTGAG
>DATHGO010000157.1:0-12869 GCA_035317585.1 Gemmatimonadaceae bacterium
CTGCTGTTCCTGCACCACGCGCGCATCACCGCGATCAGCGCCTCGTCGATCCCGCTCACGCTCGCGATCAGCGTTTTCGCGATGTATCTGATCGGGCAGACATTCAACCTCATGACCCTCGGAGCGATGGCGATCGCCATCGGGCTGGTGATCGACGACTCGGTGGTGATCACGGAGAACATCGTTCGTCACCTGCGGCTCAATCCCGTTCGGCACGAGGCGATAAGGGAGGCGGTCCATGAGCTGATCTGGCCCGTGACAACATCTACTCTCACCACGGTCGTTGTATTCCTGCCGCTGCGCCTGTTGAAGGGGGTCGTGGGGCAGTTCTTTGCGGCTCTATCGATCACCCTCACCATTGCCGTCCTCGTTTCCCTTCTCCTGGCGCTGACGATCATCCCCCTGATGAGCGATCAATTCCTCAGGCGGGAAGACGCCGATTCCGAAGACCCAAACCCGGAACCGACGGGCGCGAAGCCCACCGGAGCCGGAGCGTTTCTACATCGAATCGGCCACGCCCTCGATATGCTCTCGGTGCGATATCAGGAGTCACTCGCGCGGGTGTTGCACCATCCACGGCGCATGCTGGCGGCCGCCGCGATTCTCATCATTGCCGGCGTGATCGCTCAACGGTTCGTGGGAACCGGATTTCTGCCCGAGATGGACGAGGGGGCGTTCGTCCTTGACTACTGGACTCCGGGCGGCACCGCCCTGGCCGAAACCGACCGGGAGATACACATCGTCGAAGCCATCCTCGCAGGCACTCCCGAGATCGAAGGTACGTCCCGGCGCACGGGAGCAGAGCTTGGACTGTTCGCGACCGAGCAGAATCGAGGCGACATTGTTGCGCGGCTCAAGCCACAGAGCCAGCGGTCGCGCACGATCTTCGAGGTGATCGACGAAGTCCGCGTGAAGGTCGCGGCCGCGGTGCCGAGATTGCGCGTCGAGTTCGTTCAGATTCTGTCGGACGTGATCAACGATTTGGCCGGCGCCGCGCGTCCCGTCGAGATCAAGCTCTATGGCCCCGACCTCAATCGGCTCGAAGCTTACGCGAAGAGCATCGAGCCCAAGTTGGCCGGCATTCAGGGGATCGAGGATCTTTACAACGGTGTGAGCGAGCCCAGCGCCGAGCTCGCCATGCACGTCAACGAAGCGGAAGCCAATCGCGTTGGCCTCACCCCGCAAAAGATCTCGGATGCCGCAATGGGAGCACTACTTGGCGCGCCCGCCGGTGAGATACGTCTCGAGGATCGATCGATCGGCGTCCGCGTGCGCGCGCCGGACACGGTTCGTTTCAACCGGCTTCAGCTGAACGCGCTACCAATAGTGTCGACGCAGACAGGTGCGCCAGTGCCGCTCGGCACGCTTGCGACTTTTCAACCGGTGGAAACACGGGCGGAGCTGTTGCGTGAGAACCAGCAACAGATGATCGGGATGACGTCAGATGTGAGCGGGCGATCACTCGGCTCGGTGATGAATGACGTGAAGGTCGTTCTGGCGGCGCAGCCGCCTCCTTCGGGAATCAGGTTGGAGCTGGGCGGACAGTACGCGAGCCAGCAGGACGCTTTTCGCGGCTTCCTGCTCGTGCTCGCCCTTGCAGCTGCCAGTGTCGTCGCCATCATGGTGCTTCAGTTCCAGTCATTCGTCGAGCCACTCATCGTCCTCCTTGCGGCTCCCCTCTCATTCATCGGTGCCGTGGGACTTCTGCTCCTCACCGGAACGCCGCTCAACGTCTCGTCCTTCATGGGCCTGATTCTCCTCGTCGGGCTGATCGTGAAGAACGGCATCATACTTCTCGACTTCACGAGACATCGCATGCAAACCGACGATCTCCCGCTGGAGAAGGCCATTACGGAGGCGGCGGGGGTACGCTTGCGGCCTATCCTCATGACGACACTTTGCACGCTCTTCGGACTGTTGCCACTCGCGTTGGGTCTCGGGGCAGGGAGTGAGCTCCAGAAGCCGCTCGCCCTGGCGGTAATCGGCGGACTCACGCTTTCGACGCCAATCACGTTGTTCGTGGTTCCGACTCTTCTCGTGGCGATCAGGGGGAGGAACTACAAACTTTCGGGAGAATCTGTAACGCGGATCTCTCCTGCAGCGGCTTAGATTTTAGCCAATGACGACGCCTCCCATTGCGCATCCCCCCGAGACCCTCGAGGGTTGGTACGCGCTGCACCAAGTCTTTCAATTCACCAAGCAGAAGCCGGACGCTTCCAGTCTCGCGCGCTTGGTGCGGAGTTCCGCAACTGTGTTGGGCTCGGCTCCCCATGCCCGGAAGAAGGGCGCGAAGAGTGCGCCGGCTCCCATCGGCTGGAGTTGTTTCGTACGCCTCATCGGATCGACGTCTGATCTGATGGTCATTCACTTCCGGGAGTCGCTCGACACGATTCGGTCGGCGCAGGACGCGTTCTCGAAGACTGAGCTGGGTAAGACACTCCAGCCCGTGTATGCTTTTCTGAGCGTCACCGAGGCGGGGCTTTATCACATCACCGCCGAGCTCGCTCGCGCGGCGGAAGCGCGGGGCGGAAAGGTGGGCGACGCCGACTACGCGAGAACGCTCGCCGGTCGGGCGACAGCCGAACGGGAGAGCCAGCAAGTCAGACGGCGGCTTTATCCGGAGCTACCGGACAACATGCCTTACGTCTGCTTCTATCCAATGTCGAAGCGACGCGACGCGGCGCAGAACTGGTACACGCTCCCGCTCGACGAGCGGAGCCGGTTAATGCAGGCTCACGGGATTACCGGTCGACGTTATTCGGGGAAAGTGCAGCAGGTGATCACCGGCGCGATCGGCCTCGACGCCTGGGAGTGGGGTGTGACGCTCTTCGCTCAGGATCCCCTCGATTTCAAGAAGCTCGTCACCGACATGCGCTTCGACGAGGTGAGCGCGAAATACGCCGAGTTCGGCGACTTCTACGTCGGCAAAGTTATCTCCCGCTAACGCGGCCGCATTTCGCGGGTTCTGCCTCTACGCTTCTCGGGGAAGAGTGAGAGTGAAAATCGAGCCCGTCCCAACCACGCTCGATGCCCTAAGCTCGCCATTCATCGCACGGGCGAGCTCGCGACTGATTGCAAGCCCGAGGCCTGTGCCCTCGTGGGCGCTGCTCAGAGACCGTCCGAGCTGAACGAAGGGCTCGAAGATCGCTTCCAGCTTGTCGCTCGGGATCCCCGCGCCGCTGTCGATTACTTCTATTGAAGCTGTTCTCTCTGACTTTTTGCACCCAACTCTCACGGTGCCGTTCGAGCCCGTGAACTTGACGGCGTTCGAGAGGAGATTGAGCAGAATCTGATCGACCTTGGCGCGATCACCGAAGACGATGCAATTGGGATCGGTCGCATCGATCGTGAGGGAGATCGCTTTCGCCCCAGCTTGTGGCTCGACCATCGGTACGACTCTCTCGATCACGTGGGACAGGGAAAGGGGGGCGATATCATAAGTAAGCTGACCGCCCTCGATCCGACTGAAGTTGAGGAGATCGGAAATGATTCCCAGCAGATGCTGCTGGCTCCGCCGAATTCTTTCCAGGTATTCGGTCTGCTGCGGGGTTATCGGGCCGCCGAGTCCGAGGCTCAGAAGGTCCGTATATCCTCCTATCGCATTGAGAGGAGTACGCAGCTCATGCGACATCGCCGCGAGAAACGCGGTCTTGGCGACGTTGGCCGACTCGGACGTCGCCACCCTGCGAGCGTCTTCAACTGCCTTTTGCTCGGCCGCGCGCCGTTCAGTTAGATCCCGCGTGACCTTCGCGAATCCCAGCAGCGTGCCATCCTTGTCACGAACCGGAGTGATGACGACGTTGGCCCAGAATTCTGAGCCATCTTTCCGGAGGCGAGGCCTTTCCTCCTCGAATCGTCCCTCCTTCACCGCAGTGGCGAGCTCCCGTTGTGGATGCCCGATCGCGATGTCTTCGGCGCGATAAAAGATCGAGAAATGCTGCCCGATTATCTCGTCCGCGGTGTAGCCTTTTATTTTTTGCGCTCCGCGGTTCCAGCTGGCGACATATCCGCCGGGATCGAGCATGAAGATCGCGTAGTCGTGAACCGACTCCACCATGAGCTGGTAGATCCGTCCGCCATGCTTGATAGTGTCGGCCAGGCGCGTTTTTCCGATCGGCGCTGGCTCGCTGGGAGCGTCGCTCGACTTGGAACCCTTGGATAGCGGACGTTCGGCCTGGTCAGCCATAGCTGGTGACAGGGTAAGGTTACGCGCGTGCGGCCTGGGGCCGACTGGCTGGAAGTCTGACTTCCAGTGATCAGCTCGACACTCTCGGGCGGTTTCCCGACGAACAGCGAACGAGGCATATCATAGCAACGAGCGTGCGAGGAGCAAGGAGTGCCGATCAAGAGAGTTAACCCCTACTTATCTCTCGGGTTGAAGGGCGGTTCGCGAGCGACTATACTCCCCAGTCTGTTTCGCCTCCTGACAGGGGTTTGAGACGGGACGTGGCGCAGCCCGGTAGCGCACCTGAATGGGGTTCAGGGGGTCGCGGGTTCAAATCCCGCCGTCCCGATTTTGTAAGTTATTGAATAAGCGTGGGATAGAAGTGGGAGGGCTGAGTACTTGGAGGTCTCCCCTTCTGCAGAATGGTGCGATAATGGTGCGATCTTTTTTTTTTTTCACTTGCACCACTTTGGGCCATCAAACCAACTCATGCGACTTGGGTGGCGGATTTCGGCAGGGACCGTGATCCGAAGTCCGCGCGCCGAATCTCTCGACAATTTGGGCGACGTATGCTGGCCAAAACGCGCGTCGAAGTTTTCTCTCGGGCCACCGTCGCTCATATCGTTTAACGCGTGCAGACGGAGGCACAAACTCGCAGCCTTTCCGTTTCTTTCGCAATAGAAAGGGCGTTAGACCTCGCCAACGAGATCCCTTGAAATACGGTTTGACGCGACTCGTTTTCGAAGAGAAGATCTTTCTCGAGACCACCCCCGCTCGCTTCGTTTCAAGTACGAATTGAATTCTTCAGTGACTCTCTCCACGAATCCCTTTCGAGTTTCGTTTGTTATTCTCCAGCCGAAATCTGAAAACGAAAAAGGCTGTTCAATCATTTCGGAATTGTTGGCCGAAATGGGCGCCATAAATCGAAGTGACTGTCCTTGGACGACCACATTCCTTCCTGTCCAATGGAAAAGTGTTTGCAAAACCATATTTCGGACCCAATTGGCATCGAGGCTGTGTCTTTCTATCCAAGCCTCAAGCGCCGCCAGAAGGGATGCGAATTCATTTCGGCCATTCTTTGCGAGATGCCGAAGTGTTTCGGCATCCAACGAAAGCAGCTCGGACTGATCAATTATGGCTCTGACGCGCTCGTAATTCGGTCGCACTGACTCTGCCAGAATCGACCAATACCTCTTGCGCCAGCTCTTCAATCTTTCCGATGAATTCGAGTCGGGCGTAAAGCCCCGCTTTGTCGAAAAGCGTCGGATGGAAGTACTCGCCGAAACCGATTCGGGTGGGTGGCGCGACAGGCGGGGAAGTCGATTTCGATTTGTGCGCTTTATCGGCGCCTTTTTTCTTTGGCGCTATCGGAAGAAATGGTGCCATTTATGGTGCGATCTCCGCCAAACGTCGTTGAACTCGGTCAATGAGCGTGCGTCGCTCACGGACGAACGCGAATGATCGTCTTCCCCGGGCGTCGCGCGGTCGGGTGGAAGGCGGCGACGGCGTCGTCGAGGGTCGAGACGGTGCCGATGTTCGTCCGCAGCCGGCCGTCCCGCACCCGCTGGACGATCTCACTCAGTTGGGCACGATCGGACTCGACAACGAAGTCGACCGCCAGGCCGTCGACGGGCCGCGCCTCGGACGGCCCGACGATGGACACCAACGTTCCTCCGCCTCGAACCAGGCGTGCGGACCGCTTCCCGATGTCGCCGCCGATGAGATCGAACACTAGATCGACTCCGCCGACGTCTTCGAGGACGTCGTTGTCGAGGTCGACAAACTCCTGCGCGCCGAAGTCGAGCGCCTTCTGACGGTCGGCAGCGCGTCCGGTGCCGATGACGTAGGCGCCGGCCTCTCGTGCAAGCTGCGCCACGATCGACCCGACTGCGCCGGCTGCGCCGTGCGCGAGGACGCTCTGCCCCGCCTGAAGGCGGCCGTGCTCGAACAGTCCCTGCCATGCAGTTAGGCCCGAGATCGGCAGGCTCGCGCCCACCGTGAAGTCGACGTCGCCCGGCAGCGGCGCGAGGTTGCGTGCCTCGACGGCCACGTACTCCGCCAGGGTGCCGTCGCGATACCAGTCCGTGAGGCCGAACACCCGCTGTCCCACCGACAGCCCCGTCGTGCCGTAGCCGAGGGCGGTGACCACTCCGGCCAGTTCATGCCCAGGGATCGACGGTGTTCGGTCACGATCGAGGCGATCAGTCCAGGTCGAAGGCCACGCCAACTCAGTCCCGACGAATCCCGACGCATGAACCTGAACGACGACGTCGTTTATCGCCGCCTGCGGCTCGGGCCGCTGCACCAGCTTCATCCCGGCCGTTCCTGCCGCCTGGTCCGTCACAACGATTGCCTTCATCGTCCACCTCTATATGTGTGGTATGTCGTCATCTTCCGAATTCCTTGCAGACTTGGCAAGGCTCTCACCCGTGTGATCGACACCTGGATTCACAACCATTTGCGAGAAAGCGCTTTTTCTTGGGCGCTACCGGAATAAATGGTGCCATTTATGGTGCGATCTCCGCCAAACGTCGTTGAACTCGGAAAAACTCACGAGCAGAATGAATGGCGTTAACTCAAGCAATTACTCGACTTAGGTCAAGTGGGAACAACTCACGCGAACTCAGCGAACGTCGCGGAATTCAAATGGGGTTCAGGGGGTCGCGGGTTCAAATCCCGCCGTCCCGATTTTGCCCCCGCAATTGCGGGGGCAAATCGTTTCGGCGCGCTTTCGCCAATGCCGCTCGCTGCGCTCGCGGCTTTTGGTCAAATCCCATTCGCGCGCATCCGGTGGTCGAGTGCTTTCGGCAGGGCAACCTTCTCTCGTGTCCTATGGTCAGGGGGGGATGCAAGAACGGCGCGGAATGTCCGCGCCGTTCGAGTTACAGCTAGCTACTTGTGCGTCATGCGCAAACTAGCGCGGCAATGCCCAGGTAACTCCGAAACTGAACGCAGTGTCGTCGACGAGGTCCGCACCGGCCGCAAGCGTCAGGGCTGGGCGCAGCACCAGTGAGGGTGTCAACTGGAACCCGGCACCGGCCCCGAGGAGCAGGTAGTTATCCGACGTCGAGGTCGAGTTGCCATTCAACTTCGCGGCGAATCTCGTGTGACCCATCGCGGCTGAGAAGAACGGAAGAAGATTCTGCGTTTTGCTGAGCGATACTGCCGTGCCGAACGATGCACCCAGCGAAAGCGTCTGTGAGCTGGTGTGCATGGTGGCGCCGCCAACAGTAACGTTCGGACCGAAACCGAGCGAGAGCGTTCCGCCGGGGCACACCTGCCATTTACTCCGCTGCTGCACCGGCATCGAGTAGCCGAGACCGCCATTCAGGACAACAGTGTTTCCGCCGGCGTTGTTGTAACTAACCATGCCGACCGAGCCGCCGG
This sequence comes from Gemmatimonadaceae bacterium, assembly GCA_035317585.1. Classification (GTDB taxonomy): domain Bacteria; phylum Gemmatimonadota; class Gemmatimonadetes; order Gemmatimonadales; family Gemmatimonadaceae; genus UBA4720. The sequence continues at coordinate 7,553 of DATHGO010000157.1, forward strand.
TGTACCAACCCTTCGAATGTCCAACGGACAGGCCGCCGCCAAACGAGGTCGTGTTGTTGCTCACTCCCAGCGATCCGCCGACGTGGGTTGCACCGTTGCGGAACGGGAGGTCGCCTTGACACACTTGCGCAGTTGCGGCGGTCGCGCATATCGCGACGCCTGCCACCGCACCAACTAGATAACTGAGCTTCACATGGCCTCCAGGCCAGGGGTGATCAGGTTCGCGAATTCGCACGACAGAGTGCCGAGCGGAGCTCGCACACCCTTTGGACGACGAGATCGTCGGGGGAGTCACCGATAGGGGCTGCCCCAGTGACTAATTTCCTGTGGCTTGCGGCGGGTTCGTTCGTCCGTCGGAGTCCGTGTTGTTCGTCCCCAGTAAGTCGAGCTCCGCATGGACCTCAGCAAGACAATCCAGGGCCTTCCCAATTCCGCGACGGGTTACTTCGGCGCGATGGCGGACTCGTATGACTCGCTGATACACCGTGCCGTGCCGCGCTACGACGAAATGATCGCTCGGCTGCTCGACTACCTGCCTCCCGATCCGCGCCGAGTGCTCGAGCTCGGTTGCGGCACCGGCAATCTCTCCCTGCGGCTCGCGAAAACGTTCCCACGTGCTGAGCTCACCCTGGTCGATGGATCCGCCGAGATGATCTCGCTCGTTCGTTCACGCATCGACGAATCGAGATCCGATTCAAACTCCCGCTTCGCCTACGTTGAAACCCGCTTCGAGGCGCTCGATCTCCCCCCGGGATCTTTCGATCTCGTGGTCAGCTCGATAAGCCTGCATCACGTCGAAGACAAAGCTGCGCTCTACCGGCGGATCCGGGGTCTGATCCCTGCCGGCGGTCGCTTTTGTTTCGCGGACCAGATTCGGGGAGAGCCTGAATCGAATCATCGGGTGAACTGGGACCGCTGGCTGGACTTCTGTCGTGAACCCGGCCACTGCACCCATGAAGAGATTGAAAGTCTCCTGGATCACGCCGCGGCCCACGACCACTACGTGCCCTTGTCAGAGCACATCGCACTGCTGTCCGCCTCGGGGTTCACCGAAATCGATTGCGTCTGGCGGAACTGGATGTGGGGGATAGTGACAGCGACGGCGGTGTGAATCGCGCGCCCTGCCCGGCGGCCTTCTATTGACAGATTGTCCGCCTTGCAGTATCGGTGTAACTCCCACCCACCTCCAGACCAGCTGCACTCGCCGGCTAACGGGCGAGTCGCCGCGTCTGGTGGCCTCGCGTCACCACTCTCACCCTGTCTAGGGAGGATGTATGCGAATGAGTTGTGCTGTGCTGGCGCTCACCCTGCTTCTCAGCTCGGTCCCGGCTGCGGCGCAGACCCGCACGATCACCGGAACGGTTACCGATGCGGCGACCGGACAACCACTTGAAGGCGCCAGAGTGGGGGTGCGCGGAACTACGCTAGCCGCAACGACTGGAGCTGACGGCAAGTTTACGCTGGGCAACGTGCCCCAGGGCAACGTTGTCGTCGCGATAAGGAGGATCGGCAACAATTTCGTCGACCTTCCGCTGCCCGCGGGTCAGAACGAGCTGCGCGCGGCTCTAACGCGAGATCCGCTCCGCCTTTCGGATGTGGTGGTGACCGGACAAGCTACAACGGTCGACCGCCGCAACCTGGCGAACGCTGTGGCGACGGTTAGCGGTGAGGAAGTCTCGCGCGTTTCGGCGCAGACTGTGGAGCAGGCAATGCAGGGTAAAGTTGTGGGCGCTTCCATCCAGGCAAACTCCGGAGCGCCGGGCGGGGGAATGCAGATGCGACTCCGCGGCGTCACATCGATCAATGGATCCTCGGAGCCTCTTTACGTCGTGGATGGCGTCGTAGTGAGCAACGTTGCCATCCCTTCGAATCAGAACGCGGTGACGAGGTCCACACAGGGGTCGAATCCGTCTCTGACTCAGGACAATCAGGTCAATCGCATCGCAGACCTCAACCCAAATGACATCGAGAACATCGAGGTGCTCAAGGGCGCGTCGGCATCCGCGATCTACGGTTCGCGGGCGTCGAATGGCGTCGTGATCATCACCACTCGACATGGAAGATCGGGGGAGAGGCGTATCAACGAGACGCAGCGCATTGGCTTCTCGAAGATTTCCAACACGCTCGGCTCGAGGACTTTCACTTCACTGGCCGACGCGACTGCTGCGTTTGGCGCCTCGGCGGCGAATTTCTTCAAGCAAGGCGTCGTGTACAACCACGAGGACGAGCTCGCGGGCCATACCCCTATGTCGAGCGAAAACGTTGTGGATGTGAGCGGTGGTGACTCCGACACACGTTATTTCGCATCGGGCCTGTGGAAGCACGACGGTGGGATCATAGATAACACGGGATATGGGAAGCAATCGGTCCGCGCGAACCTCGATCAGGATTTCGGGACGCGGCTGAACTTCAGCCTCCAGACCGATGCCACCAAATCACTCGCCCAGCGCGGCCTCACGAACAACGACAACGCCAGTGTCAGCTTCTGGATGGTGTTCCCGTTCACGCCGAGCTTTGTCGACCTGCGCCGGAATCCCGACGGAACGTTTCCGCCGAATCCGTTCGTAGCCAGCAATCCGCTGCAGACGGCGGAGCTGATGAAGAACGACGAAAAGGTGCTGCGATCTATCCTCGCTGGCAGGCTGACGTACAACGCGATCCAGAGACAGGCGTACAATCTCAAGCTCACGCTGAACGGAGGAGCTGACCAGTTCTCTCAGGAGAACTCTCTTCTCTTTCCTCCGGAGCTCCAGTTCGAGCCGACGGACGATGGCGAGCCGGGTACGGCGCTCCTCAGCAACAGCAACAACGTGAACCTCAATCTCGGTAGTAACGCAGTGTTCACTTTGACGCCAGCGAGTGGTGCCTTTACGGCAACCACGTCGGTCGGAGTCAACGGCTCGAGCCGGGATCTCCGCACCTCGCGTATCGTGAGCAGGAATCTCGTGGGTGGACTGGGGATTGTCGGCGCGGGCACCGACGTTCGGGTGGTCGAGCAACGTCAACGTGTCGAGGATTTTGGACTTTTCGCGCAAGAGGAATTCCTGACTCTGAGCGAGCGTCTCCTGCTGACGGCGGGAGTCACCGCTGATCGCAGCAGCGCCAACAGTGACACCAAGAAGTACTTCTATTATCCCAAGCTCTCCGGCTCGTTACGATTCCCGCAGACTTTCCGTGGGACGGAGGAGGTAAAGATTCGAGCCGCCTACGGCCAAACGGGAAATCAGCCGTTGTTTGGGCAGAAGTTCACGCCGCTGAGCGCGATAGAAAACATCGCCGGCTTGCCAGGGCTCGTCGTCCCGGTTCTGGGAACTGTGGGGTCCAGCAATCTTCATCCCGAGCGCCAGCGCGAGGTCGAGGCAGGAATCGACGCGACATTTGCTGGTGGACGTGGAGCACTCGAGCTGACCGGCTTTCGGAAAGACATTTCCGACCTGCTTCTCCAGCGCACCCTCGCGCCGTCGTCGGGTTTCGGGTTCGAAGTCTTCAACGGCGGCAAGCTCCGCACGACAGGGGCGGAGGTAGCGATCAACCTCGTGCCGATTCAGTCGGCGGAAACGGAGTGGATCTTCCGGACGTCGTTCGCGTCGACCAGGAGCAAGATTACCTCGCTCCCCGTTCCGACCTTCAGGGGGCTCGGATTTGGAACGGCGTTGGGCTCGTTCCAGTTCGAGGAGGGTAAGTCGGCTACCCAGATCGTGGGCAACGACAGCCTTCCCGATGGCTCGACGGTAGTGCGGAAGATCGGAGACGCAAATCCCGATTTTAACATGTCGTTCTCGAACAATTTGAGATTCAAGCGACTGCATCTCTTTGGCCTGCTGGACTGGCAGCACGGCGGGAGCATCATCAATCTCACCAAATTCCTATATGACCTCGGATCGAACACGGCCGACTACGCCGACCCGATAACCTACGGCGGCCTTCAGACAACGAAGGGGGCGAATCGCCTCAGGTTGTTCCCGAAGCAGACAGGGGTTTATGTCGAGGATGCTTCTTTCATGAAGCTGCGTGAGCTGACGCTTTCCTTCGATTTGCCCGAGACGATGGTTTCGCGATTTGGACGCGGCGTGCGGACGGCGGAGCTGAGCTTCAGCGGTCGCAATCTGTGGACTCACACCAACTACACCGGAATGGATCCTGAAGTGAGCAACTTCGGGAACCAGCCGATCGGGCGTAACATCGACGTCGCGCCCTTCCCACCGAGCCGGAGTTTCTGGTTCTCACTGAGCCTGGGATTCTGACCATGACTACCATGAGAATTCAATCAATGAGAGTCACGAGCTTGATCGCCACGGTCGCCGTGCTGCTCTTCGCAGGTGCGTGCAAGGACCTTGTCGTTCCGGACTACAACAATCCGGGCCTCGATGATCTGATCAACAATCCGACGCCGACCAAGATCACCCAGGCGTCTCAGGGATTACTGGTGGGAACCCGCGTAGGAATCGGCGAGCAGAATGGTTACATCTCGCTGCTCGGAATAGTGGGACGGGAGTCCTACAACTTCGATCCTGCTGATCCACGATTCATCACCGAGATGCTGGTCGGCCCACTCGATGGGGGCAGTCCGGCCTTCGGCGGAAACCTGTTCGCCGCGCCGTATCGGAATATTCGAAACGCGAACATTCTTCTCGGGGCCGTGGATAAGGTTATCGGATTGTCCGCGTCCCAAAAATCCGCGGTCCAGGGTTTCGCCAAAACCATCCAGGCGCTCGATTACCTGAATGTCATCAATACGCGCGACGATCTCGGAGCGCCGATCGATGTGAATATCGGACCGACGGCTGATCCGGCACCAATCGTCACCAAGGCCGCCGTCTTCACGCAGATCGCGACCCTCCTCGACGATGGGTTGACGGCCCTCAACGCCGGAGGAACCGCATTTCCGTTCGCGCTCAGTCCGGGCTTCTCCGATTTCGCGACCCCGGCAGAGTTCGCGAAGTTCAACCGGGCGCTCAAGGCTCGCGTCGAGGCATACCGGGGTAATTACGCCGCGGCCCTCACGGCCCTGGGTGGGTCGTTCCTCGATACGAACGCAGCGCTGACACTCGGCGCTTACCAATCCTACAGCACCGGCTCCGGTGACACACCGAACGCGCTGTTCGATCCCAGCGGCAGAGCGATCCTCGCGCATCCATCGATCGTGACGGACGCCGAGACAAAGCCGAACGGAACACTGGACGCGCGGGCGCTCGCCAAGGTGACCGCGTTGCCGGCCCCGCACACGGTTCAGGGCGTCACGTCCGATTTGGTTTTTACAATCTACAATTCGAACACGGCGCCGATTGCGATCATTCGGAACGAGGAGCTAGTCCTG
>DATHGO010000158.1:0-8203 GCA_035317585.1 Gemmatimonadaceae bacterium
AACGTGGGCAAGTCCGCGTTGTTCAACCGTATCGTCGGTGAGAACAGCGCAATCGTCAGTGACGAGCCAGGAACCACGCGCGACAGGCACTTCGCACGCGCCGAATGGAACGGCCGTCAGTTCTGGTTGGTTGATACCGGTGGGCTGACCGACGATCCGCACATCCCGATGGACCTCGAGATCAAGCGACAGGTGCTGCAGGCAATCGAGGAATCGGATCTCCTCATGCTGGTGGTCGACGCGAAGACGGGACTACACCCGAGTGACTCGCGAGTGGTCGATCTGCTGCGAAATGCGCGGAAACCATGGGTGCTGGTCGCCAACAAGGTCGATGATCCCTCCGCGACGGATTTCTACGAGTTCTACGAGCTGGGCGCCGGCGATCCGGTTCCGGTCTCCGCGATCAACGGCAAGAATTCCGGCGACATGCTCGACGTGCTGGTGGAGAAAATTCCGATCGCGGCAGCAGAAGTTCCAGACGCGCTGCGCGTGGCCGTGGTCGGCCGACCCAACGTAGGCAAGTCATCCATCATCAACCGGCTCCTGGGCGAAGAGCGGCTGGTCGTCGCCGACACGGCGGGGACGACCCGAGACGCGATTGATACGCCAATGATGTTTCACGGGCGCGAGCTGATCTTCGTCGATACCGCGGGACTCCGGCGCCAGTCGAAGGTGGAGGATGGAATCGAGTTCTATTCCTCGCTCCGGACCAGGCGCGCGATCGAACGATCAGACATCTGCATTCTCGTTCTCGATGCCGTCGAAGGTCTACACAACCAGGATCTGAAGATCGCGGCTCTGGCGTGGGAGAGTGGCCGGGGTCTGATCGTCGTGGTGAACAAGTGGGATCTCAAGGACAAGGAAAACAATACCGCCGCCAAGTTCGAGAAGGAGGCGCAGGAGAAAGCGCCATTTCTCAAGTTCGTTCCATTCGTGTTCACGTCTGCATTGAGCGGACAGCGCGTGACCAAGATTCTCGAGCTGCTGCTGGAAGTGGACCTCGAGAGACATAAGCGCATCACAACGTCCCAGGTGAACACCACCCTCGCGGATATCGTCGGCAGGCGCCAGCCGCCACAGGCTGCCGGCCGCGAGATCAAGTTGAACTACGCAACTCAGGTCGAGACAGCGCCGCCGGTGATCGCGGTGTTCGGGAACAATCCCGATCTCGTTCAGGAGCACTACGTGCGATATCTGCACAACGGCTTCCGCGAGGCGTGGGGGTTTCGCGGCAATCCTTTACGGATCATCATGCGGCGGAAGTCCGCGTAAATGGCGCCGATTGTCGGCGTCATCATTTCCTACCTGGCCGGCTCGATACCGTCGGCGTACATCGCCGGCAGACTGCGCGGCATCGACCTGCGTAAACACGGCTCCGGAAACCTCGGAGCAACGAACGTTGTTCGGGTGCTGGGCGCGAAGACCGGCGCCGTCGTATTCATCGCCGATCTTCTGAAAGGATTTCTTCCCGTCTTTTTCCTGCCGATGTATACCGAGACGCTGAGGCCCGAATTGTGGGCGCTCGTGTATGGCATCGCGGCGATACTAGGTCACGTCAAGCCGATTTTCCTCCTTTGGAAGGGTGGAGGGAAGGGAGTGGCGACCGCGAGCGGCGTGTTCCTGGCGCTGGCGCCCATTCCAATGCTGGTCGCGGAAGTGGTGTGGATCGCTACGTTCTACTTCACCCGCTACGTCAGCCTCGCGTCGCTTCTCGGGGCTGCGGTGCTGCCGATCGCCATTCTTGCCTGGTACCGTAACCCCCAGTCGCTCGTTTTTATCGCGAGTGTGATAATCGCCGCGTTTGTGTTCTGGACTCACCGCGCCAATATCGGTCGACTTCGCCGCGGTCAGGAACATCGGTTCGTGAAAAAGGAAATGGCAGGCTGATGCGTTGCGCGGTGGTCGGAGCCGGTGCGTGGGGCACCGCACTCGCGGATCTTCTGGCGCGCAACGGGCACGAAGTCAAGCTCTGGGCCTACGAGCCCGACGTGGTGGCGACGATCAACCAGAAGCATGAGAACGTGCGGTTTCTCGGTGGTCACGCACTTTCACCATCGCTTGAAGCCGTCGGCGATATCGGTCGAGCAGTAGCTGGCGCCGAGCTGGTCACGCTCGCGACTCCGTCGCACGTGTTACGAAGGATCGTGAAGTCGGCTGCTGGGTCCTTGCCGCGGGGAACGCTACTCGTCGTAGCTACAAAGGGAATAGAGAAGGGGACGCTCTGCCTCATGACGGAGGTTGCGGAGCAGGAGGTTCCTGGCGCTACCGTCGTCGCCTTGTCCGGGCCCAGCTTCGCCGTGGAGGTGGTCAGCGGCCAGCCAACGGCGGTGGTTGTAGCTTCTGAAGGGGACGAGGCGGCCGCCACTGCACAGCGGGCTTTCAGCTCAGCGTACTTTCGAGCCTACACCCATACCGATGTGATCGGGGTCGAGCTCGGAGGCGCACTCAAGAACGTAATGGCCGTGGCGACCGGAATCGCCGAAGGCCTGGGACTCGGCTTCAATGCCAGAGCCGCGCTCGTGACGCGGGGTCTCGCCGAGATGACGAGACTGGGATCCGCGCTCGGCGCGCAGCAGAGTACGTTCGCGGGGCTGGCCGGTCTTGGTGATCTCGTGCTCACGTGCACGGGTTCTCTCAGCCGCAATCGGGCGGTCGGGGTCGAGCTGGGGAAGGGGAGAAAGCTGGATGATGTTCTCAGGGATAAGGAAACGGTCGCGGAGGGAGTCATCACCGCGCAAAGCGCGCGCGAGCTGGCCGCGCGTGAGGGAATCGAGATGCCCATTGTCGACACCGTGAATCGCGTACTTTTCGAGGGTCAACCGGCTCGCAGCGCCATCGCCGCCCTGATGACGAGAGAGCTTCGAGCGGAGGTAGATCGATGAAAGCGAAAGAACCGGTGCAGGAATTCTTCTCAATCGGCGACGTTTGCACGCTGACGGATCTCAAGCCGCACGTGCTCCGATACTGGGAGAGCCAGTTCAAGTTTCTTCATCCCGCCAAGAACCGATCCGGAAACCGCGTTTATCAGCGCCGTGAGATCGAGCTCGTGATGCTGGTCAAACAACTTCTTTACACCGAGAAGTACACCATTGACGGAGCGCGGCAGAAGATCGACGAATACAGAAAGAGCGGCGAGCTTCGCTCGGTCGCGCGCTCGGCACTCGATTCGCAGGCGGTCGAGTCAATGGAGAGCGAGCTGCGCTCCATCCTGGCGATACTCGATGGACAGCCTGAAGAGAAAAAGGAGATCAAGAGTTGATCGAGCCGCTCGTCGTCATTGTCCCCGTCTACAACGCTGAGCCGACCCTCGCGAAGGTCGTCAAGGATGTGCGTCGCAACCTGCCCGGTGCCTTGATCATTGGCGTCGATGATGGCTCGACGGATGGATCGCGGCAGCTCCTGCGGACCGTGGCCGACGAAACGATCGAGTTCGATCAGAACCGTGGAAAGGGAGCGGCACTTCGGGCAGGCTTCGATTCCGCGCTCAGGAAGGGCGCGGCCGCTGTCCTCACGATCGATTCGGATGGTCAGCACGATGCCGCTTTCGCACCCGCGATCGTTGGGGCGCTGGATCGCGCCGACATTGTGATTGGAACGCGAGATCTCTCTGGCAAGGCGGTGCCGAAGCATCGGCGGATTGCGAATATGATCTCGTCCGCCGCGACGCGCGCAGTTTCCGGTGGAAAAGTGCGCGACAGTCAGTCCGGCTATCGCGCCATGAAAGCGGATGTTCTGCGCAAGGTTCACGGGGAGGGCGACCGCTACGAGTTCGAGACGGACTTCATCATTCGCGCGGCGCGCGCCGGGTTCACCACGGTCAACGTGCCGATCTCGACCATCTACGGATCGCCAAGCTATTTTCGGGAGTTTCGCGATGCATGGCTCGTGATCAAAGTCTTGTGGCGCCACCGCGCGGGGGTATTAAAGCGTTGAGGCTGCTGTGCACCAACGACGACGGGATACTCGCCCAAGGCCTGGCGTGCATGATCGAGGCAGCCGAGCCGCTGGGGGAGATAACAGTCGTCGCTCCGGATCGCGAGCAGAGCGCGACGAGCCACTCACTCACTCTTCATCATCCAATCCGGCCGATCGAGCGCGGGGAGAGAAGATTTCAGGTGGACGGCACGCCTACCGATTGCGTAATGCTGGCGGTCGAAGCGCTCATGCCGGAGCGGCCGGATTTCGTTCTGAGCGGGATCAACCATGGGCAGAACATGGGCGAGGACGTGCTCTATTCGGGGACAGTTGCAGCGGCGATGGAGGGTTTGTCGCTGGGGATCCCGTCGGTTGCCATTTCCTTCGCGGGTGGGGATCTCAGGGCGGACGTCAGCATGTTGCGCGACCAGATCGAGCCGTTGCGGAACCTGCTCAAGCACGTCTTCTCGTTGCGACCGTTTCCGGAGCACACTCTTCTGAACATCAACATGCCGCCATTGCGCGGGGACGACATCATGGGCGTTCGTCTCACCCGCCTCGGGAGAAGGGTCTACTCGGATTCTCTCAAGCCAATGCAGGATCCATGGGGACGCCAGATCTATTGGATCGGCGGCGGATCGATTGAGTGGTCGGGAGAAGAGACATCGGATTTTCGCGCGATACAGGAAGGCTACATATCCGTCACACCTTTGCACCTCGATCTGACTCATCACGCAATGCTCGCTTCGGCGGAGAGGTGGTGGCCGCTCCCTTAGAGCACGAGTTCCGCGGTCCGCGGCGGCGACTCGTCGAGCTGCTGCATGAGCAGGGCATCAAGGACCTCGCTGTCCTCAACGCGATTGACAAGACGCCGCGACATCTCTTCGTTCCCACCGGTGTTCGCCACCGCGCTTACGAAGATTCAGCGCTGCCGATAGGAAATGGACAGACCATTTCCCAGCCATCGATTCACGCCCGCTATCTCGAGCTGCTGAAGCTCAAAGGAAATGAGAAGGTGCTGGAGATCGGAACAGGATCCGGATATCAGACGGCGTTGCTCTCACTTCTGGCGGGGCAGGTTTTTTCCATTGAACGAATTCCGGCGCTGCTCGACAAGGCGCGCGAGACGATTCAGCAGATTGGGGCGCGCAATATCTCCTTCCTCATGGGCGATGGCACACTGGGTTGGCGACAATACGCGCCGTACGACGCGATACTCGTCGGCGCCGGCGCACCCGAGGTGCCATCGACGTATCCCGAGCAGTTGACCGAGGGAGGACGTATTCTTATCCCGCTCGGCGATCGGGAAGAACAGACCCTGTACATGTTCACCCGCCACGGTGATAAGCTCGAACAGGTGGAAATCGCTCCGGTGCGCTTTGTGCCGCTTGTCGGCAAATACAGCTGGGAGGGTTTGTAGTGGCACAATCGCCCCGTCGACCGTTCGTTCCGCATCGCACTCCGACAACGGCGCAGCCCGCGGTGAATGCGTCGGAGTTTCGGCTGTCGCGGCCGTTCGTTCCGGAGAAGGAGCGCGGGGCCACAGCCTTCCGAGCCGAACTCACGAGTATCGCGCCACGCGAATCCTCCGCCTCCCTCAACCCGATCGAGGACTTTCTCGACCTGTCACTGGAGACCGCGACGCCTGTCGCACGAGAATCGAACGGAGACGATTTCAGGGGCGATTTTGAGGAGGCGTCTGACGAGCTTCCGCCCGTCGAGCATTTTCTGGATCCCCTGCCTCCAGTTGACGAGTTCGCACCGGGGAGCCCAATCGCGCTCGAAGGGAACGGTCCATCGTCAAGCACTTTGGCGTCAGAGTGGGCTGAAATGGACTGGCAACAATACAATTGGGGAGCGGTGGCCGCGTTGGGCGAAAGTGGTGACGCCGCCGCGTCAAACGACTGGGCAGCGACGGATTGGGATGCCAACCGGCCGCGTGCGAAAGATGCGCGGCCAACCGCTTCCGACGCGATTGCCAGCGCGCTCGATCAGATCGCGCAACGGATACGAGACGGTGATCTCGCGGTCCCGATGCCCGGAGCGGAGACCGACCCCGCGACCATCGCGGCGACGCTGGCGAAACTGTTGGGAATCCGGACATAAGAATCTGATGGAGAGCATCCATCTCGAGGTCCGGGGACGTGTGCAGGGGGTCGGCTTTCGCTGGTACGTGATGAGAATCGCCCAGGAGCTTGGGCTGGCCGGGTGGATCAGGAACAGGCCGGATGGGATCGTCGAGCTGGCAGCCGCCGGAGAACCTGACGCGCTGACAAGACTCGAGGCGGCGGTAAGCGCGGGACCTCCAGGCGCGCGAGTCGAAGAAGTGCGCAAACTCGGCGCGGTCGCGGTCGATTCGCTCGAGGCTCCTTTCGGAATCAGTCGCTAAGTCCCAGCGCGAACACTTCTAGAAGCACCCCCTGAAGTGTAGATTCACCCCGTGAAATCGCCGGCCGCATTGGCCTCGGCGATGATCCGGATCGTGATCCTTGCCCCCGTAGCTCAGGTGGATAGAGCAGCGGTTTCCTAAACCGTTGGCCGGGTGTTCGAGTCACCCCGGGGGCACTCAACAGGCACCGGCCACCCACCTCAGGGCACACAAAGCGAATGACGACACCGAATCCTCCGGCACACAAGCGATACGGCGGGGACGATGAATCCCTCACCGACTGGTTCATGCTCCACAAGCGCGAAGTCACATGGGCAGTTGTAGCTCTCGCGATCGTTGTCGCCAGTGTCTGGTTCTACGAACGCTCGCAGTCCATCAAGTCCCAGCGTGCTGAGGCAGCGTATTTTCAGGCCAGGCAATCGGCAGCAGCGGGGAACCTTCCTTTGGCGGTTTCGGACCTACAGAAGGTCGTGAACAGGTACGAAGGGACAAGCGCCGGGACTCAGGCCGCGCTTACCCTGGCGCAGACGTTCTACGACCAGAGGAAGTTCAAGGAGGGGTTGGAGGTCCTCAAGAAGGCCGAGGCGAAGGCTCCAGCGGACTTCAGACCGTCAATCCACGTTCTGGAGGCGGCTGGGTACGAAGAGCAAAAGGACTTCCTTGGTGCAGCTGAACAGTACAAGCTGGCGGCTCAGGCGACGCGGTTTCCGGTCGACAAGGCCGAGTATCAGGCTTCAGCGGCACGTGACTACATGGCCGCCGGAAAGACAGACGAAGCCAAGGCAATCTGGACCGCGTTGGCAAAAGACGAAACCGGCCCGGTCGCGGCAGAGGCGCGTGTACGACTCGGAGAGATCGAGGCCAAACCCATGAAGATCTAGCTCAAAACCAGGACCGACCTTCAAAGGGGCCGCAGACTATCGCGGCTCCTTTTTTTGTTCGTTTCGACCCGAGGCAGGTGACTCAACAGTACCTTCGTTCCACCCCCCAATAAGCCTCCCAAGAGCATATGCGTATAAGATGTATTATGTAAACTACATCTGCCCTCTAAATGTGGAGAAGTTGATTCTGTCCACTCCTCCACTCTCGAACACTCCGTCGGTTGGGAGTTTAGAGGCTTAGACGTTAGAGATCACTTGAGTTGGGGTCTAGCAGACAGCAGCATGACCCTGCCGCGACAGTCTGTCAATCGAGGTCGCGAATCCGACCTTCAAAAACGATGCGCCCTTCGCCCCGAAGCGATGCCAGCCAGGCGCCCGCGTCTCGCTCTAGCCGCACGGTCAGTGGGAGCAAAGATCGGGTCCAAAGGCTCGTCTCACTGCCTGACTCGCCCCATGCGGACAGCATGATCGCGGTCGCAACTGCCCCCGTGCCACAAGCGAGCGTCTCGGCCTCAACACCCCTCTCGAAGGTGCGGTAAGCGAACTCGCCGTCTGGCCTCCGGGAGACGAAGTTCACATTCGCTCCGTCGACCAGCGAGCGATGATGCCTCAGCTCGGAACCTCGACCCACGACATCGGCAGTTTCGACGTCCGGGACCTCAACTACTACATGAGGAACGCCAACTTTGGTGTAGCCGAGTCGGCGCTCGCCCGGTTGGATCCCCAGCTCTCGGGCGTCCGAGCGGACGTCCGTCACCCGCTCCAGGTCAACCTCGGGCAAGTTGTCGCGAATCCTCGCGCGAAGAGACCCGGCGGCCGTGTGCAGCAGGAACCCGCCCGCCTGCGCCAAGCCCAGCTCCACGGCCAGACGGGTGCTACAGAGGCTGGCGTTCCCGCAGAGGGCCGCCTCAGTCCCGTCACTGTTATAGTAGCGCATCCGAACGTCGCCCTCCCCCGCCTTCTCGAGGAACACGACTCCGTCCGCGCCAATCCCGGTGCCGCGCGCCGCGAGCTCCGT
>DATHGO010000159.1:0-4679 GCA_035317585.1 Gemmatimonadaceae bacterium
CATGCTGCAACTCCTTCCCGAGCCCCGGCGAGTGGCGGTGAAGACGAAGCGTCGCCGCGATCACGAGCTGCCGGTGGAGTTTCGCGACAAACAGTGGATGCGGATCACCTCCGCGGCCGGGCCCGACCGCGTCTCGGGAGGACGGTGGAGCGAGCCGTACGCTCGCGAGTATTTCCGCTGCGTTACGGATGATGGGATGATGGTCTGGCTGTACCGGGACGCTCGTGCGGATGCTTGGTACTTGCACGGGTGGTGGGATTAACCGGCATCTACACGCTTCAGTTGCAGTCGCAGGTGCGGCGCGCGAACTTTGCCAGCCATGAAAATCGCGCGCCTGCTCCTCCTTTCGATAATCTCCCTTGCACTAATTGCGGCCCCCGCCGACGCCCGCGTCGTCCGAGTCGAGATCCTCTCCCGCTCCGACATCACCGGCACGTTCGGAAACACGGGTGCCTACGAGCGCATCACGGGACGCGTGTACTTCGCGTTCGACCCCAGGAATCCCGAGAACCGGAGGATCGTCGATCTCGACCTGGCGCCGCGGAATCCCAATGGGGAAGTGGAAGCCGTGAGCGAATTCGTGATGCTGCGCCCGAAGGACCCGGCGCACTCGGCCGATCTCGCCGTCATCGACATCGTCAACCGCGGTGGGATCACGACGTTCATCTTCAATCTCGGTCGGACTGGGGCCGCCTCGCCGGACGACGCCGAATTCTACGGCGACGCGCTGCTGATGAAGCAGGGTGTCACGATTGTCGCTCTTGGTTGGCAGTGGGATGTGCTACCGGGGGGAAACGCCCTCCACTTCCAGGCGCCGCCCGTCGGTTCGCCGGAACATCCGATCACCGGCCTCGTTCGGAGCGACATCACCGTGGACAGCGCCACGAACTCGATCCCGCTCTGGCACAGTCTCGCACCGACTCTGATCTATCCGGTCGCCGACGAGAACGACCCGGCCAACATCCTTACCGTGCGCGAAGATCCTGTTGGTCCGCGCGCGGTCGTTCCGCGGGCGGATTGGCGCTTTGCGCGTGACAGCAGCGGCGTCGCCGTGCACGACACGCGGTGGATCTATATGTCGAAAGGGTTCACCCCGGGCAGGATCTACGAAATCGTGTACCGGGGCAAGAATCCGGTCGTAGTGGGAACCGGACTGGCAGCAGTTCGCGACATGATGTCCTATCTCAAGTACGACCCGTCAGCCGCGGCGCACGTCAGATATGGAATCGGCTATGGCGTATCGCAGACGGGAAGATTCATCCGCCACTTTCTCTATCAGGGTTTCAACACTGATGAGAAAGGACGCGTGGCGTTCGATGGGTTCTTTGTGCATACTGGCGGGGCCGGCCGCGGAAGCTTCAACCATCGCTTTGCACAACCGTCGCGCGATGCCCAGCCGTACTCGACGTTTTTCTATCCGACCGATGTCTTTCCGTTCGCGAGCCTGCCGACTCGCGACCCGATCACGGGGCAGCGCGCCGGACTACGAGACAACCTGCACGGGTCGAGTGGAACCAAGGTGTTCTACGTCGATGGCGGTCACGAGTACTGGGGACGCGCCGCGTCGCTCACTCACACGACGCCCGACGGAAAGCAGGACGTTGGATTTCTTCCAACAGAGCGCCGGTACGTGATATCCTCCGCTCAGCACTCGAGCCCGGCGAGCTGGCCGCTTCCCGAAGCTGCCAGAATCGCAAACACCAACGCGTATCGTGGCGATCCGCTCGATCAGCGTCTCGCGCTCAGGGCGTTGATGTCGTCACTCATCGATTGGGTAGCGCTGAAGAAGGAGCCGCCGCCCTCTGTCTACCCGAAGCTGGCGCCGGGCGATCTCGTACGGGCGGCCGATGTGAAATTCCCGCAAATTCCAGATCTTCCCGTGGCGCGCATCCCGAATCAGCCGTACAGAACGAATTTCGGGCCGCGCTGGAGTCAGGGGATCATCGATCGCGAGCCGCCGACAATCGGCGCGTCGTATCCGGTGTTCGTGTCGCGCGTCGATTCGGTTGGCAACGAGCAGGGAGGGATTCGCAGCATCGAGATTCTCGTTCCGCTCGCCACGTACTACCCGTGGCTGCTGCGCACCGGAATGCCAGCCGCGACCGATCGGCTCGTGAGCTTTCGCGGGACATTTATTCCGCTGCCACGGACAGAAGCGGAGCGCCGCGCCAGCGGTGACTCGCGTCCGAGCATCGAGATGCTGTACGGAAACCGCGCGCAATTCCTCAAGCGTGTAGACGACGGAATTTCATCGCTCATCGCCCGGCGATTGCTGCTCGCCGATGACTCCACTGCAGCGAGAGATCGAATGGTCGACGCGTGGGCGCGATACGGGTTGATAACTAAGTAGGGACTGCAACTGGGGGTGATGCCTTGTTCAGTTGCAGTTGCAGTCCCAATCCTAGACCCCGGGAAAACCTTCGATCCGTGCCGCCTTCACGATGCCTCTGACCCGGTTCATGACCGTGTCGGCACCCTTGGTGTCTCCTCTTGCCTTCAGCGCTTCGGACAGAACCGCGCCGGTGAAGGCGTAGGTGTAGGGGATTCCGAAGGAGGCGCGATCGATCCAGTCTCCTTCCTTGATCAGGGCGGCCGGCGCGCCATAGACGTCATTCCACAGAGCCTTCGTGCGCTCGAGATCCAGATTGAGGCCGAGGATGTGCGGCGTCTCAGCCGTGTCGGAAATTGGATGATCCACGAGCTTCTGCACGAAGCCCTGGGAGAGCAGATACGGCTGCAGCGCGGTGCTGAGGTGGCCGCCTCCCCCAGTCGATAGGTAGATCGGACGCTCGGGGAACGCATCCTTGATCAGGCGCAGCAGCACCAACTCATCGCGCACAAGATATCCGGGGTCGATGTTCAGCGTGATGTTGTTCTGCTTGAAAATCTGCGGCTGGTTGATCTGTATGTATTCGGGAATCGCGTCCGCTTCAGCGAACGTCATCTTGAGCGGCGGTCCACTCGGTTTCTTCCACGTGGTTCCGCGATAAATCGCCGGTCCCTTTGCCGCATCGTATGTCTCGATCGGACGGCGGATCATCTGCCGCACGAACCAATCGGTATCCAGATATGTGGTGACCGCGACCGTCACATCTCGGCGCACACCGTCGACTTCCTGAGCGTACCAGAGGGGGAATGTGTCGTTGTCACCGTTGGTGATGACGATCGCGTAAGGCTCCAGCGAGTTCAGGTAGTCGCGCGCCCATTGGTCGGTGAATTCGTGCCCCGCGCGCGAAGCGAACCGCCAGTTGGCGAAGAGCGGTATGAGCGCGATGAGGAGAATCGGCGCGGCCAGCATGAATCCGCGCCGCGACGGCCAGGGTGCCACCGGGGCTGTGGCGGCTTTCTTTCCCGGGGTTTTGTCCGCACCTCGAGCATCACCTCCCAGCACCAGCGCGAGCTGCTCCCAGATGTAGCTCAGCCCAATCGACGCCCACACTCCCCAGGCGGAAAAGCTCCAGATGTAGAAGTAGTCTCGATCGCGCACTTCGTGCGCGAGATCGCGCATTTCCGGATCCTGCGACCAGCCCAACTTGAAGTTGAGATAGTAGATGAGCGCGAGCGTCATCGTGAACATGAGCGGACCGAAATACCAGAAGGTTTTTCGGTCCCGCTCCCAGTGTACGTAACCGCCCAGCAGGCCGAGGCCGAGAAACAGGAACGCAAGTACAAACTGAAGGCCCTGCATCGTCTGGTGCGAATCCCGCAGCCACTGCCATTTGAAGTAGAGCCACCACATTCCGACCTGCGAGGAGTACGGCGCGCCGCGCTCCAGTTTCTGCCCGTACTGCTCGCGGTTGATGTTGGCCATCAGCCGGTCCTTCGTGAGCGAGGTGAAGGTGCAGCTCGCCTCGAGCTTCGTCTCACACGCTGTGGGTGCACCCTCGTTAATCCCCGGGAAATACGCCGCGCGCACCGGCTCGTAGATGAAGGGCGTAAGACCGATGATGAGAGCGCCGAGAGCGGCCAGAACGAGTTTCCAGCGAAGGAGAGTGCGCCAGCGAGTCATGAGCATCGCGACGCCGGCAGCGGGAAGCGGAAGGAATCCAGCCGGATGGTTCGAGTAGCCGAGGCCGAGCAGGAAGCAAACGAGCACGACGAGGCGATCCGCGCGAGGTGAATCGGGATCTTCGATCCACTCGATGATGATCCACGAAGTGATCGTGAAAAACAGGAGGGAAATCGTGTAGACCTTCTCGTTGACGACCGACTGGTTCCACACCGTGAACGCCGTCGCACCGATGAGAGTTGCGAGGCCGGCTACGACGAGCCGCTGCCATCTCTCCACGATCCAGCGCGCAACGATCCTCTCCGTAATCAGGAACCAGAATCCCGCCGACAGCGCGCTGGCGAGCGCGGCCATGATGTTGATCCTGGCGCCGTACGAGACTGGAATCGGCAGCGACGCGAAGGCGTGGCCGAGAAGCACGAAGAAGGGATTGCCCGGTGGATGCGGGATGCCGAGGACTTTTACGGCGGCCATGTACTCGCCTGTGTCCCACATCGCGACCGAGGGCGCGAGCGTCAGCAAGTAGAGGATGAATACGAGCGCCGCCGCGATCGCGGCGGGGATATACGAGGGCTGATAGCCGTTTCCATCGAAACGGCGTGAGGAAACTGTCGTTGCCATTTATGTGATCGAAGTACTGGTGGGACGGGGTAGATGAATTTTAGTCACT
>DATHGO010000160.1:0-5031 GCA_035317585.1 Gemmatimonadaceae bacterium
TTCGATAAAGTCCAATACTGCTGCCGCGAAGTCTTTCGCGACTTTTTCGATCACCTCAGCCATCTCAACCTCTATTGCTCGAACAGCGAGCTCACCGACTGCTCGCTGTGAATGTAGCGAATTGCCTTCGACAGGAGCTCTCCAACCGACAACACGCACAAGGTCGGGAATCTCTTCTCCGCCGGAATCATGACAGTATCCGTGACGGTCACTTCCTTGATCGGAGCTTTGCTCAACCTCTCGACCGCCGGCCCCGAGAGAAGGGCGTGCGTCGCACACACATACACGTCGCGCGCACCCAGATCCTTGAGAGCCGTTGCTGCTTCGGACACCGTGCCGGCGGTATCGATCATGTCATCCGCGAGCAGACAATCCTTTCCTTCGACTTCACCGACGACGTTGACGACTTCGGACACGTTCGGCTTCGGCCGTCTCTTGTCGATGATTGCCAGCGAGCCGTTGAGCCTCTTGGCGAATCCCCTCGCCATCTTCGCCGATCCCACATCCGGCGCTACTACGACAAGGTCGTGCAAATCCTTCTTTCTGTAATGCGAAACGAACACCGGCGCCGCGTATAGGTGATCGACCGGAACGTCGAAGAATCCCTGCAGCTGGTGCTGATGAAAATCAATTCCCAGAACACGGTTGGCGCCCGCCACCGTGATCATGTTCGCGAGCAGCTTGGCGCCAATTGCAACCCTCGGCTGGTCCTTGCGATCCTGCCTCGAGTAGCCGTAGTAGGGCATCACGCACGTTATCCGTGCCGCTGAAGCCCTGCGTGCCGCGTCGATCAGGAGCAACAGCTCCATGATGTTGTCGGCCGGCGGATTTGTCGGCTGCACAATGAAGACGTCGTTCCCTCTGACGTTCTCATCGATGCGGACGAAGATCTCGCCGTCGGCGAAGCGGTTGACCGTCGTCTTGCAGAACGGAACATCCAGCATTCGCGCGATCTCACCACACAGATCCGGGTTCCCGGGCCCGGCGATGAGCTTGAAGCCATGAGCGGGTACGGATAATCCGTCCATGCAGCCTTACAAGTTAAGTGGGCAAAGGACCTGGATCAATTGCCCCTGGTGGATTCGAACCACCATTACCGGATCCAAAGACCGATGTCCTGCCATTGGACGAAGGGGCAGCGGGAAGCGAAAGCTAGTCCAGAAGCTCGATCGGGACAACGCTCGTGGACGTGCGAGTGATGATGCTTCGCGTCCCGGGTGGCACGACCAGCGCGGGGAGGCTCGCCTTTGATTCAATCGCACGGGTAGTAACGCCGGTCACCTTGAACACCGTCGACCCCGAGCCGCTCATTCGGTAGAAGAGTCCGAATTGAGCGCCACGCGTGAGGAGCGTATCGATCTCCGGCCACCGTGGCCGTATTACCGGCTCGAAATCGTTGACCGAGTTTCGGGCGGTCGAGGCCCAGTCGGCGAACATCTCCGTTGTCAGCTCAGGGTTTCTTTTCGTGGCCGCGGCACGCGACTCGTCGAGCAGAGCGTAGGCCTCGCCGGTGTCGATGCCGTACGGCGGGAAAAAGAGCTGAACATCCCTCGACGGAAGGGGATCCAGCCGAAGCAGCCTGTCGCCGCGTCCCCAAGCCATAGCCATCGCGTAATCGCTGACGAGAAACGGCACGTCGGAACCAAGAACGCCAGCGAGATTGAGCAAAGCCTCCTCGGATACCGGTTTGGGCGCGAGCCCATTGAGAATGCGCAGCACCGCCGCCGCGTCGGCGCTGCCGCCGCCGAGGCCCCCGCCAATCGGAATGTTCTTGACAATCTCGATCTCGAATCCTTTCGGCCAACCCGTTTCGTCGGCGAAGAGCGTGGCGGCGCGGTAGGCAAGGTTTGCTTCGGCGGGCCAGTCACGCATCTCGTAGCACTTGAGCGATCGCTTGCCGCTCGTGATTCGAAGCTCGACGTCGTCGCCCAGCTCGAGCCGCAGAAAAACCGTCTCGATGGAGTGAAATCCGTCCGTCTCCTGACCAAGGACGCGGAGCGCAAGATTGACCTTGGCCTGCGCCAGCGTGCGAGCCGCACGCGGACTCATGCCGCCACCTCGGCAGGGCCTTGAAGATCACGGAGGTGCACGCCCAGGCGCGCGAAATAGTACGCACCAATGAGAGTGATCGGGATGAACGAAAAGAGATGGTATCCGATCGCCCATGTCGCTGCCTGTTGCTGGCCCACTCCGTAAACCGCGAGGCCCTGAACCGACATATACTCGAACACGCCGAAGAAGCCGGGAAGCGCCGGGACCGCCGTGCCCAGTGCGATGAACGCCTGAAGAAAAAGAGCGGCGGATAACGGAGCGCTGATGCCCACCGCCTTGAACGCAAGCCAGAACCCAAGGGCGTTGAGCAGCCAGTGCGCGAGCGTCCATCCGAACACCGCCGCGAACCGGCCCGGGCTCCGCAGCACGCTTAGCCCGTGGACGAACGTCTCCAGCACCGTGCGCCCCCGCACCTCAATCGCCGGCGAGACGCGCCGGGCGAAAAGCTCGAACAGTCGAAGGAGCTGACTCGGGAAGAAAACGAGAGCATAGAGCCCGAGCACAAGAAGGAGGACGACTGTTCCTGCTCCCACCGCAAACGACGTGAGCGGCCGACCCGCGAGCGTCTCGGTGCTCGAGAGCGCGGGATCGAGCAGCGCTATCGCCGCGAGAAGGAGCAGCACGATTGCGTCGAACAGCCGGTCGACCGCAAGCGATGCAAGCGATGTGGCGAAGGGCACCGGTGCTTCCTTCGTCAATGCGAACGCTCTGGCAATCTCGCCGGCGCGAGCGGGCACTACGTTGTTCACCATCATCCCAACCGCCGTCGCGCGCCAGAGCGGGCCGAGTGGAAGCTTGCCGGTCACCGGCTCGAGAATCGTCTGCCACCTGCGGGCGCGCAGAACGAATATCGCCGTCGCGCAAAACATCGCCGCGGTGAAGAGCAGCGGATCGGCTTCCGAGAGTCTGTGCGCTACTTCAGAGGGAGAGATTCCGCGGAGCGTCCAGTAGATTAGCGCGGCGCTCAGCACTGCTCCAAGTGCGGCGCGCCATCCGGGTCGCAACTGCTACTCTGCGGCCGCGAGCTCCACCAGATCAACGAGCTCGTCCACGAGCGCGCGTGTCGGCGGAGTTCCGCTCTTCTTGAGCGCGCGACGAATCTCGGCGGCGCGATCGATCGCGCTCTGACCGCGGTAGAGCAGCTCCTGAATCGGTACGAGCTCCGCCACCGGCGGCTGTGGACCCGAGTGCCGATTCTCGAGCGAGCGCATCGTCGCCAGGCTCGAGTTCAAGACGTCGCGCAGCTCCTGGCCGCGGGCGGGAGTCCTTGCGGGCGAGGGCGGCCCTTCGCGCGACGGAGTCGGGACGCGCTTCACTTCCGGGCTCAGTGTACCGGGGCCTATGCCGCCGCTCTGCTCGCGAAGCTGTTGCTCGTAGTGGGTTTTTGGATTCGGAGCGACGTAGATGATGTGCGGTCCGTCATCATTGAAGAAAAGCTGCGAGATGGGAAGGATTACTTCGTCCCGGCGCTCCTCGCGCGCGGGCGCGAACTGCGTGAGCACCCGCAGGCTCTCCCCGACGCGCGCGTCCTGATCGGCGCCCCACGTCCGCACCGACCGGACCAGCAGCTTCAGGTCGTCGATCGCGCCAACGAGGGCGCGTTGAAGCTCGGGCTCCCACGGGGTCGCACCCCGGGCGACGCCCGACGCGATTCGCTCGACCGTCATCGCTACCTGCACGATGCCGCCCGCCTTTGCCATCGTCGCGCTGCCGCGCAGACCGCGCGCGGCAGCGGCGAATTGCGTGGCGTCGGAGGGCTCCATGCTTTTTTTCGTGGCCAGCGACTCGAGACGCGTGAGATACTCACTCGCCTCGAGAGAAAAGAAATCCAGCAACCGGCCCGGCATCGTCATCAGTGCGCTCTCCAGATCTTCCGAAAGGTGGGCCGTTTGTGGCTCACAGTCAAAACTCGCCCCATTATGACGACCGAGCACCGCGCATGGCTTCGCGCATTTCTTTCACAGCCCGGTCGAGGCCGACGAAAACCGCCCGGCTGATGATCGAGTGGCCAATGTTCAGCTCTTCGATTTCTGGAATCGCGGCGACCAGTCCGACGTTCGTCACGGTGAGGCCGTGGCCCGCGTGGACCGCCAGCCCCAGATCAGCACCTCTTCGCGCTGAGTCGCGAAGGGCGCCGATCGTCATCGTCGACCCGGGTTGATGAGAATATGTCCCCGTATGCAGCTCGATCGCCGCGGCGCCCAGCTTCTTCGACTGCTCAACCGCGGCTCGCGTAGGATCTATGAACAGGCTGACTCGAATGCCGGCGTCGGTGAGCGTATCGATGGCGCCGCGAATACGCGACGGCTCGCTCATGATGTCGAGCCCGCCCTCGGTCGTTATTTCTTCGCGGCGCTCCGGCACGAGAGTCACCTGCTCCGGCTTGATACGACGCGCCAGCTCGAGCATCTCGGCCACGCACGCCATCTCGAGATTGAAATACGTTCGAACCTTTTCTTTGAGCCGCGTGACATCGGCGTCCTGAATGTGGCGCCTGTCCTCTCGCAAATGCGCGGTGATCCCGTCCGCGCCGGCGGCTTCGCATACGATCGCGGCCTCGACGGGGTCCGGCTCAGCTCCGCGTCGAGCCTGCCGCAGCGTCGCCACGTGATCGATATTGATATAAAGCCGTTGTTGCTTTGCGCGCATTGCTCCAGTCCCTGAGTCGCAGCTCTATCCAGTGGAGAATTCTATCGTGTCATTCAGAAAGATCGCTTGTCTATTTCTTCTTGCCGCCTGCTCGAGCGCTACCCAGAAAATGGGCAGCAACGGACAGCTCACCGGCGCGCCCTCGGCGCAGCTCGCCGTCGATCAATTCCTCAAGGCCGTGAACGCGAAAGACCTCCAGGCAATGTCCACGGTCTTCGGCACCAAGGACGGTCCCGCGCGCGAGACGATGGATCGCACCGAGCTCGAAAAGCGCGAGGTCATCCTCGCCTGCTACTTCAACCACGACAGTGCCCGCATTCTCGGAGAGCA